>JANMHD010000528.1:0-2529 GCA_031374985.1 Coleofasciculaceae cyanobacterium OTE_70_metabat_329
GGAACGAGTTGCTAACCATGCCCGCAATCATCCAGAATTTAGCGCAGCTAAGATATTGCCTTTGATACGTCCTGTAGAACAATTAATTCAAAGTTGGGGAGTAGAAGCGATCGCCTCCCTAGGGGCAGAAATTCCTTATAATCCTCAGAAGCATCGTCTGCAAATAGGCTTAGCTAATCCCGGTGATCTAGTAAAAGTCCACAGTCCGGGCTACATCTACCAAGGAAAAATTTTACATCGAGCCGAAGTAGTAATAATTTAAAGTTCCGGTGGTGCCGGTGACCACACCTCGCCATACTTTTGTTGTAAAGCTTGCCATGCTTCCACCTGACCGGGTTCATACTCTCCGGGCTTACCCCACTGGAGAAAAGCACTTAAGATCACTTCGGTTTCCTCATTAAGAAAACGAATTGCATAGGTAGTAAAATTACCCCGCTTCGCCTCCCCAGTTTCAAATTTTACTTGGGTAATTTTGTCCATATTCAGGTGAAATTCAAAATTATCATTATGCATATTGGCATATTTTCCCTTGCCGGGTAGCTCCGCATAGAACAGTTTCTCTAGCTTGCCCCTAGCTTCGAGGACTGCTCCGCCATTAGTGACAATCAACCGTAGAGTAGATAAAGGCTCACAGGCAGTCAAAAATTCCTTAAGAGTTATGGTCATAATTAAAAATAGATAGGTATAAGTATATTAAGTTAAGTTATCAATTTGGGATTCCTAGTCAGGAATTATAGGTATCATTCTTGTTGGTAGAGAGTAAGTTAATCAGGATAGGTTGACCCAAGGTATGACCTATTTAGGATTTTTAAGAAAAATTAAAGCAACTTAATTCTTAATTCTTCTGTCTTGAGAGATAAAAATTGGAAGAAGTAGGAAGGAAAAGTCAAATTGGTATTAACCGTAGGTCGAACAACCACCAAAAATATCTAGAAACATTACCTCCACCTAAAAAATTAATCCTAGAAGTAACAATGCTATTGGCTCCTTTGCAACTCTCAAGAAACCTCCGCACTCTACTTACTGTAGTCCCAATCTTGTGGGTATGCAATAATCTACAGGCAAATGCTCAGGTTAATCCTCAACTTAGTCCTCCTCCCCTAGTCCCTGCCCCTAATAGCACGAGAACGATCGTTACCCCTCGTAACCAGCAGTTTGACATTACTGGCGGGGCAGTTTCTAGTAATGGAGCTAATCTTTTCCATAGCTTCCGGCAGTTCAACCTCGGAAATAATCAAACGGCTAATTTCATCACCTCACCCCAGATTCAAAATATTCTCTCCCAGGTGAATGGGAATAATCCTTCAGTGATTAATGGCTTAATCCAAGTCAGCGGCAGCAATGCCAACTTATTTTTAATTAATCCTGCCGGAATTATATTTGGTAATAATGCCCGCCTAAATGTTCCTGCTTCCTTCACTGCTACCACCGCTACGAGCATTGGCTTTGGGAATAATAATTGGCTCAATCAGCTAGAAAATAATTATGCTGCCCTAAATGGGACACCTGGAGAATTTTTATTTAGTAATCTCAGACCGGGTTCTATTATTAACACCGGGAATCTCGGACTGACACCGGGACAGAGCCTAAACCTTGTGGGAGGAACAGTCTTAAACACTGGAAATTTAACCAGTAGTGGCGGCAATATTACCCTCATGGCTGTACCAGGGACTAGTCTAGTCAGAATTTCTCAGCCCGGTCATGTGTTGAGTTTAGAAATAGATACCAATAGATTGGCTGCCTTAGAACAGGGGTCTGGGCGACGAATCTCGACAAACTCAGGGCAACTCAACCTAGGACAACTCAACCCCCTATCTCTACCCCAATTACTTACGGGTGCATCGGTACAGGAAGTAACAGGATTAAATATTACTAATCCGGGGTGGCGAGTAGCCGAGGAAGCAATATCTCTACACCGGGGAAGTGCTGGAAGTGCTATTGTTGCTGGGCTGGGGGATGCTAGCCGAATTGATGTCTCTGGGGCTTTGGGGGGAAATATCCGGGTGCTGGGCGATCGTACTTTGTTGATCAACTCTCAAATTAATGCCTCTGGGACTAATGGTGGCGGGAACGTCCTGATTGGTGGAGACTACCGGGGGCAGGGAACCATTCCCAGAGCAGGGATAACCTATATCGATCGCAATTCTGTCATTAATGCCGATAGTCTGCTGGCTGGTAATGGGGGCAGAGTAATCATTTGGGCAGATCAACTTACAGCTTTCTACGGAATGATTACTGCCCGTGGGGCCAGCCAAGCTACCACAGCCCCGGCATCTCTGGCTAATGGAGGATTTGTAGAAGTATCCGGGCGAGAGGCTCTAATTTATCGAGGGAGAGCAGATTTGAGTGCTGCCTATGGGAATTTGGGGACATTAGTTTTAAATTCACGAGATATTAGAATCCTGTCAGAACAAAAGAATGATGACCTAGATAAACTGGATTTAGATTTCTCGATCGCCGACCTGTTAAACAGCAAACTGCCCGAACTTTACCGTAATTTATTTACTATTTCCCAAGAAAATCTAGAAA
>JANMHD010000606.1:0-2031 GCA_031374985.1 Coleofasciculaceae cyanobacterium OTE_70_metabat_329
GTGGTGCGGATTGTCGATCGCATCCTCGCTATTTTTCCTGCCGAAGCAAAATTTTTCCAAGCTCAAGGAGCCAATGCCACGTGGGTTGGCCATCCTTTGGTTGATCGTCTGTCCCAATTTCCCAGTCGAGAAGCAGCCCGGCAGGAGCTAGGGATTCAACCCGCAGAAAAAGCGATCGCCCTCTTCCCTGCCTCCCGCCATCAGGAACTAAAATTCCTCATGCCCCCCATGTTCCAAGCAGCTAAAATCCTTCAAGATCGAGATCCTAGTATTAGATTTTGGATTCCCCTCGCCCTTCCTGCCTACGAAGAGGCGATCGCTCAAGCAATTATTGATTACGATATTAAGGCAACCTTAGTTAAAGACAACCCCAAGGCAGTGATCGCCGCGGCAGATTTGGCTTTGACAAAATCAGGAACAGTAAATCTAGAATTAGGTTTGTTAGGGATTCCCCAAGTAGTGATTTATCGGGTAAGTAACTTTACTTTCTGGTTTGCTAAAAATATTCTGCGCTTTCCTCGCCCTTTGATTTCTCCCGTAAATTTGGTGGTGAATCGATCGATCGTCCCTGAACTTTTGCAATCGGAAGTCACGGTGGAAAATATAGTCCAAGCCGCCGAAGAATTTTTGCTGAACCCCGATCGCTTATCGCAAATGCAGCAAGATTATCAAGAAATGCGGGAAAATTTGGGGGATGCAGGGGTGGGCGATCGGGCTGCCCAAGAGATCCTTCAACTATTGCTAACTAAATCACTAGATATACCGGGATAGAAGGACTCCTCCAAAATCTCTGCAAAATTATAGGGACATAACTCAGGAAAAGTCGTCTCTGGTAAGTTAGTTTCACCCATAGCCAAATCTCGACTATTTTCATAAGATTCTAATAATCCTTCCTGAAGATAGGATTTGAGACTAGGATTGTCTTGCAATAAACGCAAGGTATCACGGCGCTGCACCCGAATTGTTGCTAACCAACTCCGACTCCGTTTCTGGGGCTGGTACTCCCACTTTAAGAGGTGGGCGAGAAGGATGCTAAGGCGATTACGGAGTTCTTGGCGTTGTTGTTTTCCCAAAGATATAATTTCCTCAATTAAATTTTCCAAGTCGAGATGCTGCCATTGCTGACTATGCAACAGGGCGGCTTGCTTGATCGTCCAAGCATAAAAATCAGTTTCGTAGGAATTAGGTAAGGACATGGATATAAGACATTAATTTGTATCTCTTGCTATTCTAATAGGCCTGACAAAGACAATCTATAGATTTCCCTTGCTTGAAAATTAGCTTGTTAAAAACTTTATGAGTAATTCACTGTTGGCATCGCTAAGAGCGTTAGTATAGAAATTACCCAAATTCACAGAAGCACCATCGACTTACCGTAGTTTGCAGGAAAAATTTCCCCTAAATATCTAATCTAAAATAATAAATATTAACAGCAATGAGTTCTATAGCCAGCAAGCGTTCTAAGGTAGAAGGAATTAAAGAGCGGAGTAATTATTTACGGGAGCCTGTAGCTACCGAATTGCTCCAAGATACGACCCATTTTAGTGAAGATGCAATTCAAATTCTTAAATTTCATGGCTCCTATCAGCAAGATAACCGGGATAACCGGATTAAGGGGCAGGAGAAGGATTACCAATTTATGTTGCGGACTCGTAACCCCGGCGGCTTTATCCCCCCTCAACTATATCTAGCCCTCGATCGCCTCGCCTCGGAGTATGGCAACGAAACCCTGCGGGTAACAACTCGCCAAGGTTTTCAGATCCACGGCATTCTTAAGAAAAATCTCAAGGCCGCGATCGCAGCCATTGTTAAAAATATGGGTTCTACCCTAGGCGCTTGTGGAGATTTAAACCGAAATATTATGGCTCCCCCGGCTCCCTATCGGAACCGCCCAGAATACCAATTAGCTTGGGAATATGCTGATAATATTGCTGACCTGTTGACCCCAAAAACTGGGGCCTACTACGAAATTTGGCTGGATGGGGAAATGGCCATTACTGCCGAAGAAGCCCCGGAAGTAAAGGCGGCTAG
>JANMHD010000018.1:0-2388 GCA_031374985.1 Coleofasciculaceae cyanobacterium OTE_70_metabat_329
TTCGATCGCTCTTTCATAACTTTCATCAAGTTGATTATTCATGGACTTCGGGAAGTAAAGCAATCGATTCTGTAGCCGAGAAAAGGTATTCTACACGAATTAGTTGAATCATCCCTTGCTTATCTGTAAATATTTTGCCCAGATAAGGGGCGGCATCTAGCTTTATTCCCCCATCCTTCAGGTCAGCTTCTGGCAAATCTAGGGTTGTGGTAGCCCGTTCTGCCTGTAAACCTAGGAGCTGAGGAGTAGAGCTTTGCCTAGAAGTTTGGTTATTTACCAAAATAATTCGTGTACTAAGAATATTTAAGCTGACTTTACCCTGAATCAGATAGCTAAGATCAATTACTGGAACAATTTGTCCCCCATAGTTAAACAATCCTGAAATGTGTTCTGGAGCATGATGTACTTTTTTGAGGATTAGATTCGGAAATACTTGAACTACTTGTCTACTTTTCAAGGCATAACGGTTATCACCCACATAAAATAGCAGCAGCAACATCTAGGCAAACCTATTTTTTAATTATTTGTAGCTAGTACAAGTCAATCCAGCACCATAAGACATTTCATCGGTGAACATTTAGCAACCTAAAACTGATTAGACTCTGCTGGTGGCGCTGTGGCTCCGGGTTGATTGATAAAGAAATTTTGAGCAGCATCATTTTGATAAATACAGCGAATATCTGGGGTTCCTTCCAACGTTCCTGTATAGCCAAAGGTATTCATGCGTTGTTTGCATTCATTTACCTGTTGGGAAGTAACTAATTTTTTCTGTTCTAGTACTGTCCAGTTGTTAGTTCGCATCACGCAACCGGGGCGCATCACGGGTTGGGATACGTAGACATTGAAGGGGTTAAGGGTAACGTAGAGGCGGCTATCCATGACCATGGCACTAGCTCCAAATTGGGCGCAAAATTCTGGATTCGGGGCGCTGCGATCGATTACCTCCCGAGAAGCTACATTCACTGGATCCAAGGTAGCAGTAGAACTAAAACCAATACCTACCCCAATACCAAGGATAAATACACCACCAAGAATAGCGATCGTGGCATAGTTAAAAGCTGATTTATTCCCAGATTTTGGGGGCTTATTCGACTCTGGTGGAGAGTAGCGGGGTGGTTTACGTTGTCTCATGGATATTTCCTAAGCTCTTGGCAATATTTACGATAAAGGATGAATATTAATTTTAGCTCTAATCTTCGCTCATCGGGCTAGAAACCATGACTGGTTCTTGGTAGAGGGGGACGGTAAAAGTAACTGTCGAACCTAACCCTTCCCCCATGCTATAAAAATTAACCACACCCCCCATAGCTTCAATTAATCTCTGGGAAATGGCTAACCCCAAGCCTGTCCCCCCGTACTGTCTAGTTCTAGAGCCGTCTACTTGAGAGAAAGATTGAAACAGGCGATCCTGCTTATCAAGGGAAACCCCAATCCCGGTATCTGCCACCTGGACTTTAACGCTCCCCGGAAATTCCTGATTGTGAAAGTGGACTTTTTTCTTTTGGATCTCTGCCGAAACCGTCACGCCGCCTTCATGGGTAAATTTGATGGCATTACCTACCAAATTCAGCATGATCTGAAGAAGTCTTTGATAGTTGCCATAGACGATAATGGGATCTCGTGTGGTTGCTATTTCAACAGAAAGACTAAGATTTTTTTGCTGGGCTTGATTGCTGGTAAAGTCTTCTAAGTCACTCATCAGTTCATCCAATTTCACGGGGGAGAGGTCTAGATCCATTTTGCCAGCTTCAATTTTGGCTAGATCTAAAATATCGTTGATGACGTTGAGAAGATGAATCGCCGATTTGTGGGCCTCTTGGATAAATTCTGCCTGTTCTTCTGGGTCGTCCGCCATACCCTCCAGAACTAACTTCAGAAACCCAATAATGCCATTGAGGGGAGTCCGCAGTTCGTGGGAGGTATTGGCCAAAAATTGGCTTTTGAGGCGAGATGCCTCTTCTGCTTGAATGATTGCTTCTTGGAGATCTTTATAGAGGGTAGCGTGGGCGATCGCTGTCCCTACCTGATCTGCCAGATCTGCCACGAGATCAATTTCTGCAATGCTCCACAGACGACGGCGATCGCACTGCTGCAAACTAATTAAACCATTAGGCTCATTTTGATAACAGGTGGCTACCAGCATTTCTGACTGCTGATCAAAACTATTATCGGCATTAATTTGCTCCATCACCACCGGCTCCCGGCGCAAGAGAGCTTGGTGCAGATAGTCATGCTCTGTCAAGTTCATCCGTTGGCCAATCACTGGGCGAAAAGGATGCTGCACATACTCTGATTGAATCTTTAACTTTTTTGACTCCCGATCATAGGTATAGATCAAGCACCGATTCACTCCTAGAGCCTCCCCAAAACTATTCACTTTCTGATGCC
>JANMHD010000022.1:0-3226 GCA_031374985.1 Coleofasciculaceae cyanobacterium OTE_70_metabat_329
ATTTCTACAAGGGAGTTGAGATTGCGATCGCCCGGTTCCAAAAATAGGATACCTTCCCCCGCTTTGCCCCCCAACGGTTTCATCACTGCCGCTGATTGCTTTTCTACAAAATCTCGGATTAGCTGGTTATCTTGGGTAACGATCGTCTCTGGCATCACCTCTGGAAAATTTAAGGTATACATTTTTTCAATGGCTGTCCGAATTCCCTGGGGATCATTTACTACCAGAGTTTTTACCGGGTCAATATAATCTAAAATGTAAGTAGCATAAAGGTAGGGTACTGTTACCGGAGGATCGGTTCTCATAAACACCGCATCCATTTCTTCCAAACCTAGGAACTGCCGACTATGAAGACTATACCAATCTGGTATAGCAATCCAGCGATTTTCTCCTAAGGTAACGGGGACAAGCTCTAAGGGTTGCAGGTAGGCATAAGCTTTGCCCCCTACCACACTCAACTGGGCAGCCTGAGTTACCCAAACTTCATGCCCCAAAACTTGGGCAGCTTCCATCATTGCCACCGTACTATCATGGGTGGGATCAAGTTGAGCTATAGGGTCGAGAATAAATGCAAATTTCATAGGGGCGATCGCTGGGGAAGAGAATAGAAGATTAGTATAGTTGGCTACTGTTAATTATCAGTTAATTGAGAAACTTGCTGAGAGACTTATTAAGAATTTTAGCGGCTAATAACAATATGACTACTTACTAAATTTATTATGAACTTCTAGGGGGCGATCGAACCCTTATGCGATTAGATTAGTATGTAGTAGTGTTTAAGTAATATTTCAAGACTAATTAGGCAGACCTAGGCGACAACCAGGAGATAACACAAATGGCCAGCAATTTACAAGCAGAGGAACGTATTACCCAAGGAGAATCTATTTCCTTGGAGCAGGGACAACGTATTTCCCTCTCCCAGACAGTTCCTAATCTACAGAAAATTATGTGTGGTTTGGGTTGGGATATTCCTTCCCATACTCCTAGCGGCTTATTTAGTGGTCATGAAGAGCCAAGTAACTGCGATTTAGATGCCTCCGTGATCTGTTTAGATGCCGAGGGAACGATCGATAATCCAGAAAATATTATTTATTTTGATAACCTCAAGCATCACTCTGGGGGAATTAAACACTTAGGAGATAACAAAACTGGTGCAGGCCTTGGAGATGATGAACAAGTTGTAGTAGAGCTGGACAAAATCCCCCCAACCATCACCAAGCTAGTATTTACAGTCAACATCTATGAATGCACTCTCCGCCAGCAGGATTTTGGGCGGATTGAAAATGCCTACGTGCGTTTAGTAGACATGGAAACTAATATAGAATTTGCTCGCTATAATCTCTCTGGTCAGGGGGGGATTACGGGGATGATCATGGCAGAAATTTATCGAGATGGGGATGATTGGTACCTAGAAGCGATCGGCAAAGGTGTCCAAGTAAACGGTATCGAAGAGTTAGTCCGCTCCTACGCTGTCTGATAGTTTTCTAGAATTTATACTTATCAGTAACTAGGATAGACAAGGGGCTTAAGCCCCTTGTTCTTTGTTTATCGGGTTCAAAGGACTAATTTTTGGAAAAGTAGCAAAAAAATCAAGCCATCACCTTGACACCGATAACACTACCTATAGATAATTAGAGATTGTCCATAAACTCTAAGAAATTTAATAAACCCTTGGCTAACGTAGTTGTAATTGGCGCTCAATGGGGCGATGAAGGAAAAGGTAAAATCACAGATTTACTCAGTAAGTCTGCTGATGTCGTGGTTCGCTATCAAGGTGGTGTCAACGCTGGACACACTGTAGTAGTGCAAGAAAAGACTTTTAAGTTGCACCTGATTCCTTCGGGTATTCTCTACTCTGATACAGATTGTTTGATTGGTTCCGGTACTGTAATTGATCCCCAAGTTCTGATTGTGGAATTAGATCAATTAGCTGCTTTGGGCGTTTCTACCCAGCGGCTCCTGATCTCCGAGACTGCCCATATTACTATGCCCTATCATCGGCTGATCGATCTGGCATCAGAGGAGCGGAGGGGAGAACACAAAATTGGGACGACTGGGCGGGGTATTGGCCCTACCTATGCAGATAAATCAGAACGAACAGGAATTAGGATGTTGGATCTAATGGATCCAAAAGCTCTACGGAAAAAACTTCTTTGGACAATCAACTATAAGAATGTCATTCTCGAAAAACTGTATGATTTAGCTCCTTTGGATCCGGAAGAAATCATTGAGCAGTACGAAAAGTATGCCCAAAGATTACGCCCCCATGTAGTGGATTGTTCCTTAACAATCTATGAAGCAGTGCAGCAACGCCGCAATATTCTTTTTGAAGGAGCGCAGGGAACCCTGCTAGATCTAGACCACGGCACTTATCCCTACGTTACTTCTTCAAATCCGGTGGCCGGGGGGGCTTGTGTGGGGGCAGGAGTAGGGCCAACTATGATCGATCGCGTGATTGGGGTAGCGAAAGCCTACACGACTAGAGTAGGGGAAGGGCCTTTTCCGACGGAACTAGATGGAGATATGGGGGAATTATTGTGCGATCGAGGGGCAGAATTTGGTACAACTACAGGGAGAAAGCGCCGCTGCGGTTGGTTTGATGCCGTAATTGGTCGCTACGCCGTACGGATTAATGGGATTGATTGTTTGGCAATTACTAAGCTAGATGTTCTAGATACCTTGCCAGAAATTCAAGTCTGTGTCGCTTACGAAGTAGATGGAGAGACTCGGCAGCATTTCCCTAGCAGTTCCCGAATATTCAATAATTGCCGCCCTATATATAAAACTTTTCCCGGTTGGCAGCAATCTACGGAAGATTGCCGAACTTTGGAAGATTTGCCCTCTCAAGCTTTGGCCTACCTCCAGTTCCTCGCTGAACTAATGGAAGTACCGATCGCCCTAGTCTCCCTAGGGGCAAGTCGTGACCAGACTATTATTGTCGAAGATCCCATCCACGGGCCAAAGCGGGGCTTGCTATACCCCATTGCCGGAGTGGGAGCAAAATGAGGCATAGATAAGGGCGTAAAGCCTTGCGCCCCTACTACTTCTTAGAAAGAACCTGGCTCAGACGATCGCTTGTTCTTTGATTTTCTGCTGTAGTACCTACGGTAATCCTCAATCCTCCCCCTGTATGGCGAATTAGGGTTCCCAGTTCTGTCATTTCTTGGCGGATTTGATTTAAGGCTTGCTCCTGATTTCTAGGTTCTAGTAGAGGCTCTGCCAGACG
>JANMHD010000113.1:0-2277 GCA_031374985.1 Coleofasciculaceae cyanobacterium OTE_70_metabat_329
ATTTTCTGCCTCGATTGTGGCAACCACAGCTACGCCCGCTCATCTTTAGAAATCTGCTCCTCAGTCTCTTGACTTTAGGACTAGTTTTGGTAATAACGATTAGCCTTCACCCCAAACCGATCGCTGCCATGACCACCAGAACTCCGATCAATAATGCTGCTGCCGATGACCATCAAGCGATCGCCCTAGTCTTAATTAACCAGCTTGTCCAAGGAAACTTTACTGAAGCCACCGCCAACTTTAGTCCCGAACTGCTCAGGAATGTTACTGCGGAACAACTCCAGCAGGTGTGGGGAACTCTAAATCAGGCATTGGGAGGTTTTCAACAAATCAAGGAGGTAACTCGGCAAATCTTGGGGGGCAGGGAAGTATTTATTATTGTTTGTCAGTTTGCGAAAGATAGTGTGCGAGTGCAGATAGGGGTGAATAGCGATCGGCAAATTGCTGGTTTATATTTTATGTCTGACCAAGCTACTCAGGTATTTGCGCCCCCTAGCTATGCCGACACCAGTAAATTTCAAGAACAGGAAGTTCAGATTGGTACAGGAACTAATACTCTGCCCGGAACTCTGACTATGCCAAAGGGAGAAGGTACTTTTCCAGTAGTAGTTTTAGTGCATGGATCGGGACCGAACGATCGAGATGAAACCCTTGCGGGAAATAAGCCTTTTCGAGATTTGGCGTGGGGTTTAGCCAGTCTAGGCATTGCCGTATTACGTTACGACAAGCGGACTCTTATTTATCCCCAAGAGTTTCAAGGAAATTTTACTGTCCAAGAAGAAGTAGTCCAAGATGCGATCGCCGCCGTGGATTTTCTCCGCCAAAAACCCCAAATTAATTCCCAAAAAATCTATGTGCTAGGTCATAGCTTAGGGGGAATGCTAATTCCCAGAATTGGAGCCAAAGATGCCCAGATTGCCGGACTAATTATCCTTGCTGCCCCCACCAGACCTTTTGAAGATTTATTCCTAGAGCAAACTATCTATCTAATTAGTCTGGATGGCACAGTCAGCGAACCAGAACAGAAGCTAATAGACGGCATTAAGCAGCAGGTAGAAATAATTAAAAATGCAGCTTGGAATAATCTTCCTGCTAATACACTTTTGTTAGGAACTCCCGTTAGCTATTGGCAAGATCTACGGGGCTACAATCCAGCGATCGCCGCCCAAGGTTTATCCCAAAGATTATTAATTCTTCAGGGAGAACGAGATTACCAAGTTACGATGCAAGACTTTCAAGGTTGGCAAACTTCTCTGGGCAATTATGGCAACCAAAATTACGATCGACCAAACACCACCCTCAAAAGCTATCCTCAGTTAAACCATCTCTTTATGCCCGGTACGGGAACTCCCAGCCCTGCTGAATACCGAGTTCCTAACCACATAGCAGAAATAGTTATTCAAGATATTGCCCTTTGGATTAATAAGTAAAACATGGAAATATTATTAACGGGAATGATTTGGTTGATTGTCTTTGCCTTGGGTAGTGCGATCGGTAGCTTTCTGAATGTAGTGATATATCGTATTCCCGCCGGCTTATCAATTATTCATCCCCCTTCTCGCTGTCCCCAATGCCTCCATAGATTAGGGAAATCAGAAAATATACCAATTATTGGCTGGCTGCGCTTGGGGGGAAAGTGTCGCCATTGTGGAGTAAAAATTTCTCCCCGTTATCCTCTGGTAGAGGCCAGTATGGGTATAATTTTCCTCCTTGTATTCCAGTATTTTGGAATTTCCTTAGAAACCTTAGGTTACTGGGCTTTTTTAAGCTGGTTACTTGCTTTAGCTTTGATCGATCTAGATACGATGACCCTGCCCAATGCCCTAACCAAGTCGGGATTATTAGTCGGCCTAGGGTTTCAGCTAGGCTGGGGATTTCAAGCCCAAGGAGCAATTCCCCAACTGATGACGGGAATTCAGGGAGCAGTGGTGGGGATTTGGCTTTTTGAAGCGATCGCTCTAGCTGCTTCTATTGCCCTAGGACAGCAAGCTATGGGCAGTGGAGATAGTAAATTGGCAGCGATGATGGGGGCATGGTTAGGCTGGAAATATCTACTAGTGGGTAGTTTCCTGGCCTGTGCTTTGGGAGCTTTCTTGGGGGGAGGAGCGATCGCCTTGGGTTGGATCGATCGACGGCAGCCAATTCCCTTTGGCCCTTTCCTCGCCCTAGGTGCCGCCCTGTCAGTTTTTATGGGAAAATGGCTCCTCCAAAGCTATTGGCAGTTATTCTTTCCCTTGGGATAGGTTTTTCCTTTCAGTAACTTTTTAGAACTTAAGA
>JANMHD010000484.1:0-2054 GCA_031374985.1 Coleofasciculaceae cyanobacterium OTE_70_metabat_329
TACTACTGGTCATGGGCATCTTAGCCATATTTCCTGAAAAAAGTTATCAACTGTTTAGTTATCTGCCCCGCTTTAGTCAGCCATCCCCAGATTTTACAAAAAGTTTTGCTGAAGGCAGTCTCTTAGGAGAATTCTGGTTAGGAATTTCCCTTGGCTGGCTCTGGACTCCCTGTGCGGGGGTGATTTTAGGAAGTATTATTACCCTAGCTGCCGTAGGAGGTCAGGTAAGAGAAGCCTTTTTATTACTACTGGCCTATGGCGGGGGAGCCGCTTTGCCCTTGCTGGCGATCGCCTATGGGGGTAAGCACCTAAGTCAGCATCTTGCTTCCCTTCGTTCCCAGAGCCAAACCCTGCAAAAACTTGGTGGTGTAGTTATTGCCGGAACTGCGATCGCCATCCTGCTCGGCTGGGATATCAAAGTTCAACTCTGGTTAGCTCCCCTCTTTCCAGTTTCACCCCTCTAGATTTCCCCCTCTTCTCCGAAGTTCTTCGATCGGTTCAACTCCTCTCCCTGCAAGTAGCCTAGGTGAATGAATTCTTCCCCCGATAGTTGAGATAGTTAACAAAACACTTTTACCCTCATGGAAGTAACCAAACCCAAAAAAATTAAGCTGCCCCAACAGGCAATCTTTGTTAAAACTTTTCACTGGTTGAATATTATTAGCCTTCTACTAATGATCGTCAGTGGTTTACAGATCTATAATGCCAATCCTGTATTTGGGGGGCGGGGTGGTTGGCTCTTTCCTTCCCTTGTCACCCTAGGTGGCTGGTTGGGAGGTGGCAGAAATTGGCACTTTGCCACCATGTGGCTGTTTTCTCTGAATCTCCTTGCCTATGGTGTCTATATATTTGTTACCCAGCGCTGGAAGAATCGTTTTGTGAGTAGCCAAGATCTAAAGGCAATTCAAGTCAGCAATAATCCTAAGCGCAAAAACTACTCTTGGCATCGCCTTGCTTATACCTTGATTGTTCCTTTGTTATTAATGGCCATTGTCACAGGACTAGGAATGTATAAACCCGCCCAGTTTTACTGGATTGTTTATCTATTTGGAAATGATTGGCAGATTTTACGGATATTTCATTTTATTACTGTACCGATCGTCCTCCTGTTTTCTTTAGTGCATTCAGCTTTAGCCTTAAAAGTTGGGGGCGATCGCTTAGTTAAATCTATGTTTATCTAAATTCTCAATTTCTCTCTTTTATCTTTCTGTTCCCCCATCCCTAGAGGAGTAATTCCATGCTCAAAATCCCCGAATCCCCCAAAATTATTACTAGGCGGCAACTGCTGCAACTCTCTGGTTTATCTGGGGCAGCATTTTTATTAAATGGTTGCGGTTCTGCCCTACTTAGTAAGGAAGTCGGCAATATTTCTGAACCCTTAAATGAGCGGATTCAATCCTTGATTCTGAACCCCCGCCGTCCTGTTCCAGAATTTCCCCTGAGTGCTATCCAGCCAGAGGCACTATTAATCAATACCTTTGACCAAACTCCCCAGATTGATCCCAAAACCTTTCGTCTTAGTATTGATGGAGAAGTGGCAAAACCAATGCAGATTAGCATGGGGGAAATCCAGAATTTACCCTTAACTTCGATGGTAATTAGGCATGTGTGCGTGGAAGGATGGGCAGCGATCGTTCAGTGGGCGGGCATCCGAGTCCGAGATTTAGCTGCTCTAGTCCAGCCCAACGCCGGAGTCCGCTATGTATACTTTCAATCTGCCGATGGTTACTATGAAAGCTGGGATCTAGACTCTGCTCTTCATCCCCAGACCCTAATGGCCTACCAGAAAAATGGTCAACCCTTACCTATAGAAAATGGTGCACCCCTCCGGTTAGCTGCCCCAATTAAGCTAGGCTACAAACAAAGTAAATGGGTGACAAAGATTACTTTTACCAGTCAGCTATCTCCTAAATAAGGCTACTGGATTGATCAGGGCTATGAGTGGTTTGGGGGATTGTAATTTTGCCCTCGACTTTGTATTTCTTGCAAGGCTGGAATAAGAGATTTAGTTAAAGTTAAAGCATCTACTCCCAGATCCGTTCGGGATCCTGCTG
>JANMHD010000138.1:0-3784 GCA_031374985.1 Coleofasciculaceae cyanobacterium OTE_70_metabat_329
TGGCGGACAGTAGACATGGGCAAATTTTGTAGAGATAGGGTTTGCAGCCATTCTTGGAGGCGATCGCTAATCTTCAGTATCTTAATTAAATCGCTAATTCTTTCATTGCTCAAATCCTTCTCATCAAGGCAAAAAGTCCGCAACCTGATCAAAGAATTTCGTAATCCAAATAGATTTGCCACCACCCAGTAAGTACCACTGGATCTTTCTCGAAATATTTCATCAATAACCTGTATATTGCGATCGGTCAAAAACTCAATCACCCCTTGTCGGACAACTTCCGGGGTAAACACTACCTGCAATACCCATTCCGCCAGTTTATCCGCCTGTTCTGGATTCAATGCCAGTTCTAGTAACACCTGATCAAATATTTGGTTTACCTGTGCTTCGAGGAAATCTTCTCGCCGGGCTAAGACCTTAAGCAATCTCGGCAAAGATTCCCCTACCAAATCTCGGAGAATCCCCGCTAGAATTTTGGCAGTTTTCTGGTCTTTATCTACTTTGACCTGATCAAGAGCAGATTGTAACAGCCAAAGGATCGCCCCTTGGACTCTTTCCGTTTGTAAAAGACGGCGGGCAATCCCTTCCAATTCACTAGGGGTAAGTAAAGCACCCATAATAGTGTCAGAAATCCGCTGGGCTAATCGCTCTTGGCTGCCCGGAATTAATCCCGGAGTAAAAGGTAATTTATATTTCCCTACATAAATAGGCTTATAGGGACGGAATAGCATTTTAATAGCTAGATCGTTGGTGAAGTAGCCAATAATTGTCCCTGCTAGGGGAGGAGTTAGGTAGAGCCAGAGGTTAGAAAATTCCAAGGGAGTAGATTAGGGTAAGGATTGCAATCAACTCTATTCTAACGTTGAGGGCATAGGGTGGAAATATTCTAGTTAACAAGGTGAGTTTGATAGTTTTAGCCTATAATGCAAGTAACCACTTACATACTTTTGCGATAGCTATGTCAAAATCTAATTCCCCTAAAGTCGATACTAAGGAACGCATTATCCAAGCTGCGATCGTAGTGATGGCTCAATCTGGGATTGGGGGAGCGACGACTAGAGAAATGGCTAGGGTTGCTGGAGTGAATGAAGTGACTTTGTTCCGGCATTTTCATAATAAAGAGCAATTGCTGCGTAGTGTTGCTCAATATATGACCAGACAACAAATTGAAGTCCTTAGCCGGATCGATGAATGTACTGGAAACCTCCGCCTTGATCTGCTCCACTATGCCAAGATTTATAACGATATGTTAGAGGAGTATCAAGCCCTAGTCCGGGTATTCATAGGTGAAGCAGAGCGGTATCCCGAAGAAGCCCAATCTTTTTTGCAAGAAGGATTAATTCCCCTACGTAATAGCTTGATCGCCTACCTAGCTAAACATCAAGACCATGGCAATCTGCCAGAAGACTTGGATAAAGCTTTGGCGGTGGATCTCTTTACAGGAATGATTTTGGTAGGAGCTTTACGCCGTCATATTCCCCTGACTCGTCACTACCAGAGTAATCAATATATAGAAGCCTGTGTTGATTTATTTATTCAAGGACTTAATCCCCAACAGCCTCTTAGTGAATCTCTTAAAAGATGTCTAGAGTTTGTTTAATCTTAGTAGCTCAGGAAATATAGCCCTTGTCAAGATGGTTAGGATAGGCAAAGGTCTTAAGCCCCTTGTTTCCAAAGATTTCAACACAATGATCTCCTTGTCGGTTGCTATAACATAGATAAATAAGGAAATAGGTATGACTCAATCTAAATTAACGCCTCCAGAAACGGAAAATCTTGTAATTCCAGCTAATGACAAATCATCTAGTAAAACAATTTTTGTTAAAGAAGAATCACCGGCTATCGTGATAGCGGCAGAACAAACCTCAGTTAAGCAAGGGGAAAAGGAAGGGGAAGTAGTTCATCTGCCACCGGAACCTACTCCATCCCCATCGGGGCGGAAAAAAACCTTATTTATGACGATCGGGGCGATCGCTTTAGGAACCTTAGCTGTAGGGGGCTGGAAATATTGGGAATTTGCCAGTACCCATGTAAGTACCGAAAATGCCCAAATCCAAGGACACCTCTCGCCGATCGCCGCCAAAATTTCTGCCAATGTCCAACAGGTATTGGTTAAAGAAGGTGACTATGTAAAAGAGGGGCAGGTCTTGGTAATGATGACAGATCAAGATTTACCTTGGAAACTTCAACAGGCGGAGGCAGGAGTAGCGATCGCTAATGCTCAACTCAAGGCCGCTCAAGATACCGTACAGCTTACGAGCCAAACCCTGAATGCCCAACTTCAACAGGCGGGGTCTAGGGTCAATGCCAACCAAGCCACGGTTTTAGCTGCCCAAGCCAAAATTGCCCAGAACCAAGCTGCCGTGAGTACTAACCAAGCCAGAGTAACCCAAGCTCAAACAGAGGTGGGTAGAACTGAAGCAGATTGGCAACGTTATAGCCAGCTTTATAGTCAAGGAGCCGTTTCTGCTCAACAAGCGGATACGGCCAGAGCGGCCTATACCAATGCCCAAGCTAATCTTGCAGCAGTAGAGCAAACTGTGAGCCAAGCCGAAGCAGAGGTCTACAGCGCTCAAGCGAACTTAGCCCAAACCCAAGCCAATGTGGATGTTACCCAAGGGCAATTAACCGAAACCCAAGTTAGTGAGCAAGGGGTCACGGTGAAGCAGGATCAACAACAGTTGGCTCAAGCTCAGTTAAAGCAAGCCCAAGCCAACCTATCTTTGGTCAAGCAGCAAATGGAATACATGGTAATTCGGGCGCCTATTAGTGGCTATATTGGGGAACTTGCTGTCCAAGTAGGTCAAAAGACCCAAGTGGGTCAACCTTTACTTTCCTTAGTTCCTTTAAATGAAGAGCAGATTTATGTCCAAGCTAATTTTAAGGAAACCGAGCTTCATAAGTTAGAGATCGGGAAAAATGCCAATGTAACGATCGATGCTTATCCCGATGAAAAATTCGCCGCTACGATCGCTGGAATTAGTCCCGCTACAGGAGCTAGTTTTGCTTTAATTCCCCCCGATAATGCCACGGGAAATTTTAACAAAGTTACCCAATGGGTTCCTGTACGCTTGACCTTTGCCCCCAAGAGTGACCCCTATCATCACCTGCGCCCCGGCTTGAGTGTCACTGTAACCGTGGATACTCATTCCCCAAATATTCAACCAACTAAATAGCCATAAACAGTTAAATAAAAACTATGGCAACTACTAAGCCTCGATCGTCTTCATCCCGTGCTGTCACTGTAGATAAGGCTGGTTATGTTCAGGGAGCGAGGAAATGGATTATTGCCCTCACTGCGTCCCTTGCCGCTTTGGTAGAAATCATTGATACCAGTATTGTTAACGTGGCTCTGAAGGATATTCAAACTAATCTAGGGGCAACCATTAGCGAAGTCGGCTGGGTGGTTACTGCTTATGCGATCGCTAACGTGATTTTGATCCCCCTATCAGCTTGGTTGGGGCAGCGGTTTGGTCAGAAACGCTATTTTATATTTTCCCTGATCGGTTTTACGATCGCTTCGGTATTGTGCGGATTTTCGGTTAATTTACCCATGCTGATCGCTTCCCGAATTTTACAGGGTCTGTGTGGAGGTGGCTTGTTGGCCAAGGGGCAAACTATTCTGTATGAAACCTTTCCCCCAGCAGAACAGGGAGTAGCTCAGGGATTGTTTGGGGTAGTTGCTCTGGCAGGCCCAGCGATCGGTCCGACGCTGGGGGGATATTTAACCGATGCCCTCGGTTGGCGATGGATATTCTTTGTCAATCTGCCCTTGGGGATTGTG
>JANMHD010000155.1:0-2045 GCA_031374985.1 Coleofasciculaceae cyanobacterium OTE_70_metabat_329
GTTCTAAAAGATTATGCTCCCCCAGAAGTGGATCTACTACAGGTTATGAAAATGCTCTTGGTACATGACTTGGTAGAAATTGATGCGGGGGATACTTTTTGCTACGATGCTCAGGGTAATCAAGATAAGGAAGATCGAGAACTCCAAGCCGCCGATCGCCTGTTTGGACTATTGCCCCCAGAGCAGGGAATAGAACTCCGGGCAGCGTGGGAGGAATTTGAGGCTCAGGAAACTGCCTCGGCTCAGTTTGCTACTGCCCTCGATCGGCTCCAACCCTTCTTGCAAAATCAACAAACCCAAGGCGGAACATGGCGCCTTCACAAAATCTCTCCCCAGCAAATTTTCCAGCGTATGGCTCCTATTAAAACTTTTACGCCAGAACTATGGGGATTAATTGAGGAAGGGATA
This sequence comes from Coleofasciculaceae cyanobacterium OTE_70_metabat_329, assembly GCA_031374985.1. Classification (GTDB taxonomy): domain Bacteria; phylum Cyanobacteriota; class Cyanobacteriia; order Cyanobacteriales; family JAAUUE01; genus JAAUUE01. The sequence continues at coordinate 409 of JANMHD010000155.1, forward strand.
GAAGAGGCGATCACCGCTGGCTATCTTGCACCAGCAACTAATAAAAATGCATCCTAATTTGCTATCCTTTTTGGGCAGACTTCAAACTCAGAACTCGCACGAAAGAAACAGACATCAAACTCAAAGAAAAAATTAGCCTGTCCTAAAATCAAAGGCACATCTACTGCTTGTGTCCAAGCAAATGCCAAATTAACCGTTGGGAATGAATCGACTTGAGCATCAACAACGACTGCGCGAGCTTCAAATCGAGCTAGGTTTCCTGCTAATAGAATCGATAGTGTTTCATTCTCCCAGATTAAACCCAGTTGTAGCCCTAACTCGTAAGGCAAAACATTAACGCTTGCTCCTGTGTCTAATAAGCCTTCGACATTCAAGGATTGACCATTAAAACTGAGTATCAAAGGCAGGTATGGCATTCGATCAACCATGCCAAGACTGCTGTCAATAATTTTGTAAGAAAATCTTTGAGCCTTAACCATGCTGTTCTTTTTGCTTTGTCGTCAGAAGATTCATTAGAACATTAGCAGCCTCAGAACAATTGTAGGGCGACCAGACAGGATACTCTTGATTTGCAACGAAGAAGTTTACATCTTCTTCTTTAACCAATTCTGTTGCAAGAAACTGCATCAGCCGAAGCTTGTCGATTTTTGGAAGTTCCTGGATTTTTGACATAAGTTCAGCTAATGGCATTAGAAGTCTCCTTATCTGAGAGTTGGTGAAATAAAGCGATCGCCCTCTCATTTTAACTTGGTGATCGTTTTCAAGTTCCGGCTTGCTAGTGCGACTCACTATCGAAGGGGTGATTGTGGCAACCACAGCTACGATCGCTAAGATGGCGGAGAGGAGCAAACTGGAAGTTTTTGGGTTTCCTGCGTCAACCCAACCTACTGCGATGCGATCAGACTAGAGAAGATGCCTAGAAACTCTTCCCATAACCATAAATTATAATGCTAACGACCCTGTTCAACAGCAGCAGACAGCCTTGAATACAACCAAAATTTTCAAACTACCCTTTGCAACAGGCTTGTTAGACCCAATTTTTTGGTAAATCGAGACCGCTACCAACTGCCATCCGTATATAAAGAACTTCCCTAACCTGGAAAATCATGATGTAGTTTATCGTGGGCGCGACCACGATCTCCATTTAAACCCACTAGCGCGTGAAATCGCTCCCTCATTTGAGTTTTGTAAGGTTCCTCAAAACTCTCTTCAGCTTTGTTTATTATTTTCCAGATATTGTTTATGGAATAACGCCTTACGCTACCAAGTCCATACTTTTTACTGTTATACTCGTTCGCAAGTTCTTGAGCAGCTTTTTCAATTTGTTCTTCCATGTTAGTCATAATAAATGTGCAAAGGATGCAATAGAAAAAGAGAAGCTTTGATACCAGCGGCTTTGGGATAACTAGTAGTTATACAGCAACTGCGGTTTAATTCCTGTACTAAGGATAAATTACCGCAGATTACTACCCTAGGTCAATTACGATCGAGTCTTTGCTTTAAGGTTTCAACTTTCATAATCTAATGCGTATTTTGCTACTAATCTGTGCCGCCCCAAGTCCAGCGAGGATTACCATCACGCATACCCCGATTAATAATCACAGTGGTATAACCATTTGCATCTCTCATCCCTGTCA
>JANMHD010000487.1:0-3501 GCA_031374985.1 Coleofasciculaceae cyanobacterium OTE_70_metabat_329
AATAATCTCCGGGGAATTACCTAGATTACTGCCTAGAGCGATCGCAACTTTTACTAAGGACATTTGCAGAGTTAAGAATTAATAATAACTAATAATTAAAAGAGTATAAAGGCATTGCTATTTTAATAACTGTAGTGCCAATATTAGCCTAGATTTTGATATTTATAAGCCTATCAAGACTAGCTAGTTTTAGGAATATACATTTCTATCTTACTGGTATTAAGGCTTAAAATATAAAATCCTAAGATGTAAGATAATACATCTAATTCAAAACTCTCAGAAAGTGATTAACAAGGAGTTAGTTCATGAATTATGCAAATGGTGGGAAAAGATTTTTAGCCTTTTTTATTGATGGAGTTATCGTCTATATATTAAATGTCTTAGTTGGCATTGCTATCGGTCTAGCAATCGGTGGTGCGGCAGGTGAAGAAGGTGCAGGGACTGCTGCGTTGGTGGGAGGAATAGCTGGACTAGTTATTAATTGGTTGTACTCTGCAATCCAAGAAAGTTCTCCTAAACAGGCAACTATTGGTAAACAAGCTATGGGTTTGGTAGTTACAGATATGAATGGAGATCGAGTTTCCTTTGTCAAGGCTACTATTCGGCACTTTGCTAAAATTCTATCTGCTTTAATTCTCTTGATTGGCTACATCATGGCATTTTTTACCGAGAAGAAACAAGGACTTCATGATATGATCGCTGGCACTTTAGTGTTGCAAAAGTAAAATGACGATCGCTAGTAGTGGGTTTAGAATAGTCAAGAATTGGGGACGGCAGTTAGTGATTCCGGGGTTAGCGATCGCTACTGCCCTAATTATTAGTATTCCGGTAATTGGTTTTGCGACCAACTGGGACTGGGCAAAGATCGGTGCTACCTACGGGGGCTTATTAGACGGGGCTTTTCTGAAGGGATTTGCCTTGGCTAATACTCTAGTTGCTACTACTCCCCTAATTTTTACTGGACTAGCTCTCGGTCTAGGTTTTCAGAGCGGAGTTTTTAATATCGGGGCAGCAGGGCAGTTTCTTTTAGGAGCAACCTGTGCTGTTTGGGTAGGTTATGCCATCCCTTTGCCTCCGGTAATTCATCCATTGGCCTGTATTTTGGCAGGAGCCTTGGGTGGGGGATTGTGGGGAGCGATTCCCGGCTATCTCAAAGCTCGGTTTGGTTCCCATGAGGTGATCAACACCATCATGTTTAATTATTTAGCTTTGTTTCTCCAAGATTGGCTAGTCAAAAATCCCCTCAAGGATCCCAGCCCTGGTGTATTTCGGACTCCCAATATTTTAGATACAGCTTTCTTACCTAGGTTTCTCGATCGCTTGCATCTAGGTTTTATCCTTGCTCTGCTCACTGCAACAGTCGTGTGGTGGCTATTACAGAAAACCACTATTGGGTTTGAACTACGGACTGTAGGCATGAACCCAGAGGCAGCTAGGTATGCAGGCATGAATCCCCAAAGAATGATTGTTTTGAGTATGTTTCTCTCAGGAGCTTTAGCCGGAATTGGGGGAGCGGTGCAGATATTGGGAGTTGATCGCAATATGCCCGCTACCTACTCGGCAGATTTTGGTTTTGATGCGATTCCCGTAGCTTTATTAGGGCAGAATAGCCCCGTGGGAATTGTGTTAGCTTCTGTTCTCTTTGGAGCATTGCGGAATGGCAGTGATCTCATGCAACTGCGATCGGGCGGTGTAGTTTCTAAGGAAGTAATTTTTATTGTCCAAGGCGTAATTTTATTATTTATTGCAGCTCCAGCTTTAATTCGTTGGCTATACCGATTAAAGCTCCAAAAAACCGCCCTTGAAGGTTCTCATCTCACCCGTGGCTGGGGTTAATAGCCTTATAAACTTGATAAACAAGGGGCTTAAGCCCCTTGCCTGTTAAACATTTGCCGGGGCACTAACGTGTAATAGTACCTCACCCTTGATCATTCTTTGGGCAGCATCTAACAGCACATCTTCTAAGTAAGGCTTGGTAAAATAACCCCTAGCACCCCGTTCCGCCGCAATCTGACGGTGACGATCGGCTCCCCTAGAGGTCAGCATAGCAATAGGTAGATTTTTGAGAACCTCATCCTTGTGCATTCGATCGAGTAATTCTAAGCCATCCATCTTGGGCATTTCGATATCACAGAAGACAATATCGCAGGGCAGACCCGATCGCATTTTGTCCCAAGCCTCCTGGCCATCCCGTGCCTGCTCCACCCGATAGCCAGACTTGGTAAAGGTCATGGATAGAAGTTCTCGAACAGTGATGGAATCGTCCACGATTAGTACTAGTGGTTCTGTTTTTACTGGGGCCGGCTCGGTCATAATAATATTGCTTTGATCCCAGAGCATTCCCCCCTTATCCTTGCTCAGGCGACCCAGAGAAAGATCGATGAGTTCCAAGACATCCACGATCGGCATGATCTTGCCATCCCCCATCACCGTGGCTCCAGCTATCCCCACTGGCTTAGGCGCAGGCCCTTCCAGTTGTTTAGTAACGATTTCCTGCTCTCCCAACACCTGATCTACCTGGACGGCCAGATAATTCCCCGCCCCTCGGAGAATCACGATGGAAATCATCCCATCTTCTCGCTGTCCACCGTAGAGATTACCCCGACTGATGTGGCGGTTAAAAGTTAGCAGTTCCGACAAGGGATAAACTTCTAGTTTTTCACCATTCCAAGGATATAGAAAATGACCGTTCTCATGGGTTTCTAGAGATTCTAAGGGTTCATCCATTGGCTGCTCTACCCCATCAATAGGAAAGGCAATTAAGCTATGGTCACTTAAACAACGCAGAGCCTTCCCAATACTTAAGGTTAGGGGTAAGCGAATGGTAAAAGTCGTGCCTTTGCCAAGGGTAGAATCAATCCCTACAGTACCTCGAATTTCATTGAGCTTAGTCCGTACTACATCCATACCTACACCCCGACCGGAAAAATCGTCAGCTTTATCCTTGGTGCTGAAACCCGCATGGAATAGGTAGTCGTAGAGTTCGATTCTAGAGAGCTTTTGGGCTTCAGTAGCAGTGACTAATTTCTTTTCAATTATCTTCCTCCGAATGACATCTGGATCAATCCCGGCCCCATCATCACCAACGGAAATAATTGTTTGATTACCTTGGTGGAAGGCTTTAATTTGAATCCGGCCTAGGGCAGGTTTTCCCGCCTGCTGCCGCACATCTGGGGTCTCAATCCCGTGGGTCATAGCATTATTAACTAGGTGAGTCATGGGATCGTAGAGTTGCTCTAGGATCATCTTATCTACAAGGGTATCTTGACCTTCAACCTTAAGCTCTGCTTGCTTTTGGAGCTTCACACAGATATCTCGGACTGCTCTAGGCAGGCGATCGGCGGTCTGCTTAAAGGGCATCATCCGCGATCGATTCAAACCTTCTTGGAGCTTATCAGTAATCTGCCGGAGCATCCGAGCCACCTGATCTGTCCCCTGTACCAAAAACTCAATATCTGAAGCCGATTCCTTCACCCGGACAATTAATTCGATCATCTCTTG
>JANMHD010000193.1:0-8616 GCA_031374985.1 Coleofasciculaceae cyanobacterium OTE_70_metabat_329
AAAATTTAGCGATCGCCGGGGGCAAAGTTACCCTTCTTTTGCCTAATCATCAACCTCTACCCTGGTGGATTTCTCCAGAGTTATCCAGTAATCTGGGTGCTTACGATCTAGGAGACTTAGAATTAGACATTCACAAACCCGGCCTTACTCCCAGAGGATTAAATTACGCCATACGGCGGGAATTTTGGCAATCTATGGGCGGCTTTGCCGTGAATCTAGGGCGGAAAGGGAAAAATCTTTTATCCAACGAAGAAGTATACGCTACAGAATTAGCACTCCAGCAGGAATGGCGGGTGAGGTATCTGCCTCAAGCCTTGGTTGCTCATCAGGTAGTCCAAGAAAGATTGCACCCTAGTTGGTTCCTCCATCGGGCATGGTGGCAGGGCATCAGTGAATACCAACGCCAGAAAATTGCCAATGCTAGCGATCGACCAGAACTCCGGGCAATGGCAGAAAGATTTCTGCGGGGCTGCTACAAGTCAATTAAATATCTTCCTGAGCCGGCCTTGAGCTTTGAGAATTTAGTTTATGCCTATGGTCAAATTGGCTATTTCACTGCCGTAATTGCTGGATTGACTACTAGATTTCCCCCTAATCAGTGATAGCCTTAAATTATCTAGACAGAGAGAATAATTCTGAATCTACTTTCAACAAACTCCGCAAATTACTTTATAGATTTCCCGTGGCTAAACAACTTCCTAATAATTCTGAATTTACCCCCCTGAGTCGGCGGCAAATTCTTGTGGCAATGGCAGTAACAGCAGTAATTCTGCTAGTAGTTGCCAAACTTTGGCTGCGTCTTGGTTCTGTTGAGATGCTCCCAGTATTTTGGAAATTAGAGAATCTATTCCTAGGTTTAGCTCTAGGAGTCGGTATTAGTATTGGAAGTGCGATCGTCTATCGCCTGTGGGCTGGTTATCGCCAAAGTGCAGATATTTATCTAGAATTAGTTCTCAAACCCTTAACCTTTTTAGATTTAATTTGGTTAGGATTATTGCCGGGGATGAGTGAAGAGCTATTGTTCCGGGGAGTAATGCTGCCAGCTTTTGGGTTGAATATCTTAGGTTTATCTATCTCAAGTATTTGTTTTGGGGTATTGCATCTCAGTGGCAAGCAGCAGTGGCCCTACGTAATCTGGGCAACGATCGTGGGCTTTGCCCTAGGTTTTAGTGCTTTGAGTACGGGAAATTTATTAGTACCAATTATTGCCCACATAGTTACAAACTTGATCTCCGGCTATCTATGGAAAATAGATAATCGCTGAAGCTGAAGATGCTAAAAACAAGAATTTTAAAGACTAAAACTAATGCTTAAGGATACTGCCCTCGAAGGATTAACTAATAAAGAGGCGATCGAGCGTCGCCACCGAGGCCAGGGAAACGATGTCAAACTAGAAACCGGGCGATCGTACTGGCAGATCATCCGGGAGAATATTTTTACCTTTATCAATATAGTTTTTTTTGCCATCAGCGTGGTGATGATCTCCCTGAAACTCTACAGTGATGGAGTTCTAGTAGTAGTGGTTATTTTCGGGGGAGTATTAATTAATATTATCCAAGAGGTCTGGGCAAAACAACAGCTAGATAGGATTGCCTTGCTCAACCGTCCTAGAGTGACAGTCCTCCGGGAAGGTCAAGAACAGGAGCTAGAACCACGGGAAATAGTTTTGGGAGATATTCTCCTAGCTTCCTCAGGAGAACAGATCCTCGTAGATGGTCAGGTGGTAGGCCAAGGGAAAATAGAAGTGGATGAATCTTTACTCACGGGGGAATCAGAGTTAATTCCCAAGATGGGAGGAGATCAGGTTTATTCAGGAACTTTTTGTGTTAGCGGCAAGGCACTCTATCAGGCAACCAAAGTTGGCAAGGACACCACCGCCTACCAGATAACTTTTAGTGCTAGGGCATTTCGCCAAGTTCATACGCCCCTGCAAGTAGAAATCAACTTAATTATTCGGGTTGTGATGCTGATTGCCTGTTTCCTCTGGGCTCTCTCTGGAGTGAGCATGTATAGCCAAGCTCGATCGCTAATAGATTTTGTCCACCGAGCCGCCGTGATTGCGGGGTTAGTACCTGTGGGGATGTATTTAGCCATTACCCTTGCCTATGCCCTAGGAGCAGTACGGATGATCGGGCAGGATGTGTTGATCCAACAAGCAAATGCAGTGGAATCCCTCAGCAATGTTGATATTCTCTGTTTAGATAAAACGGGAACTCTGACTAGTAATAATTTACATTTAACAAGTCTCTATCCTTTAGGTATGGAAGAAGCAGAGTTACAAACTATCTTGGTTACCTATGGAGCCGGGGTGACAACTACCAATAAGACCAGTGAAGCGATCGTCCTTTGGGGCAAAACCCACAATCTAGATATTTCCCCGCCCCCCGCCATCATCCACGAAGTTCCCTTCACTTCCAGCCGCAAGTGGAGTGCCTTGACCCTAGAGCAGAACTTGGGAAAAGTCACTTACGTTCTTGGTGCGCCCGAAGTTCTGGCAACTAGCATTGTTGATTTTGACCAGTATCGAGAATACCTCCATACTCAAACTAGTCAAGGTTTGCGGGTATTAATGTTTGCCATGACTCCAGAGGGAGGAATCCCCTCATCTCCTATGCTGCCGCCCCAAATAACTCCCTTGGGTATCCTTACCTTTGGGGATGAACTCCGCCCCCAAGTCCAAAAGACCCTCGCCGGATTTCGGAGTGCGGGTATTGAACTAAAAATAATTTCAGGAGACAATCCCGAAACCGTAGTGGCCTTGGCCAAACAAGCCGGGGTAGCAGAAGAAATCCAAGGAATTTCTGGGGCAGATTTAGCTCTGATGGACGAAGCAGAGTTCCGACTGGCGGCTTTAGAAAATAATGTGTTTGGCAGAATCACACCAGAACAAAAAGCAAAATTAGTACAGGTCTTAAGACGGTGTGGGCATTATGTGGCCATGATCGGCGATGGGGTAAATGATGTACTCTCCCTAAAACAGGCAAATTTGGGGATTGCCATGGAAAGTGGAGCCAAAGCTACCAGAGGAGTAGCAGATATTGTTTTGCTGAAGGATTCCTTTGGAGCATTGCCCTTTACCTTTTTGGAGGGGCAGAAGATTCGCAACGGGATAATTGACGTAGTGAAATTATTTTTAGTCCGATCGCTCTCCATGACCCTGATGATTTTTGCCAGTGCGATCGTGGTAGATCATTTTCCCTTTGTGAATAAGCACACAGCGATCGTCTCTCTAATTGGAGTAGGATTTCCGACTATGTTTATTCCCCTCTGGGCTAAGCCGGGAGTCCCTAAATGGCGGAGTTTAATCAGAAATATCTTACACTTTGTCCTGCCAGCAGTAATTAGTATTACCTGTGTAAGTATGCTGATTTACTTGTTCTATCTAGCCACCGCCCTGACGAATACCCCAGCAACTATTCCCCTAGGCCAACTAGATTATGCTATTCCCCGTACTGCCTTGGTAACTGTTTTAATTTTTTGTCAGTTATTACTTATTCCTTTGCTAAAACCACCAGCCCGTTTATGGGTAGGGGGAGAGGCTCTCCAGGAAGACTGGCGTTACACTTTTGTTGCTTTGGGTTTATTCTTGCTCTACGGTTTGATTGTGATTATCTCTCCCCTGAGAGAATTTTTTAACTTAGCTTTATTAAGGATTGAGGACTACGCATTTTTGGGGCTAATTGCCTTAGCCTGGTCTCTCCTCTTGCTTTTAGCTTGGCGCACCCATGCCCTCGATCGCTTCCTTGGAGTTGACCTCAGCTAGTAACTTACAGAATTGCCACCAAGACTTCCAGAGATTAATCAACATTACCCCTTTGGGATAAGATAAAGAAATGCTGAAGACTTCCGTATTCCGGGGATCAGTGCAGCAACCCATTTAACGAAATAACTACTATGACCCAAGTCGAAATTTTTGAAAAAGTAAAAAAAATAGTGGCAGAACAACTAGAAATAGAACCAGATAAAGTCACTCCTGAAGCCAACTTTGCTAACGATCTTAATGCTGATTCCCTAGATACTGTGGAACTAGTTATGGCATTAGAAGAAGCTTTTGATGTAGAAATTCCTGATGAAGCCGCCGAAAAAATTACCACTGTCCAAGCTGTTGTAGACTACATCAGTGATAAAACCCAAGCCTCTGCTTAGGAGTAGTTATTAAAAATTTACATTGCTCTTGAGTAATATTTTTCTTTGTTTAGCGTTATTGGGTGTCAAAGACCCTATTTACATAATTTATGACAAGTGTAGAACTAAAACGGGTTGTAGTAACTGGATTAGGGGCAATTACTCCCCTAGGCAATAACCTGACAGAGTATTGGTCGGGATTGCTCAGTGGGCGCAATGGTATTGCCCCTATTACTTTATTTGATGCTTCCCGCCATGATAGCCGTATTGCTGGGGAAGTAAAAAACTTTGACCCCCACGACTACCTAGACAGGAAAGAAGCCAAACGGATGGATCGGTTTGCCCAGTTTGCTATCGCCGCCAGTAAACAAGCTTTAGCAGATGCTAACTTTACGATTAATGACCTCAATGCTGAACAGGTAGGGGTGATTATTGGTACAGGCATTGGGGGATTAAAAGTCCTTGAAGACCAGCAGGAAATTTACCTCAACCGGGGTCCCGATCGCTGTAGCCCCTTTATGATTCCCATGATGATTGCCAATATGGCCGCCGGGTTGACAGCAATCCAAACTGGGGCAAAAGGTCCAAATAATTGTACTGTCACTGCCTGTGCAGCTGGCTCCAATGCTGTTGGTGATGCTTTCCGATTGGTACAACGGGGCTATGCCCAAGCCATGATCTGTGGTGGTACAGAGGCGGCGGTTACCCCCCTTTCCTTTGCAGGGTTTGCCGCAGCCCGGGCTTTGTCTACCCGGAATGAGGAACCAACTAAGGCGTGTCGTCCTTTTGATGTCGATCGTAATGGCTTCGTCATGGGGGAAGGTTCAGGGATTCTATTACTAGAAGAGCTAGACCATGCCCTGAGTCGGGGCGCAAAGATCTATGCAGAAATGATCGGCTACGGTATGACCTGTGATGCCTACCATATGACTTCCCCTGTACCGGGGGGAGATGGAGCAACTAGAGCCATTCGCCTAGCCATGAAAGATGCGGGAATTTCCTCAGAGCAAGTTAGTTATATTAACGCCCACGGCACTAGCACCCAAGCCAACGATAGCACCGAAACTGCTGCCATCAAAAAAGCTCTAGGAGATAGTGCCTACAAAGTGGCTATTAGTTCTACCAAATCTATGACGGGTCACCTTTTAGGTGGTTCTGGAGGAATTGAGGCAGTGGCCACAGTAATGGCTGTAGCAAATGACCACATTCCCCCGACAATTAATTTAGATAATCCCGATCCCCTTTGTGATCTAGACTACGTTCCCCATACTAGCCGTCAGGCCACAGTAGAGGTAGCATTATCCAATTCCTTTGGATTTGGTGGTCATAACGTGACGATCGCTTTTAGAAAATATCACCCCTAAATATTCAAACCCAACAACTCAACCCGAACCTATGGCAGTCGCAACTCAATCTTTATCGGAGCTTTGTGTTAATTCGATCCGCTTCTTGGCGATCGATGCAGTAGAAAAAGCAAAATCAGGCCACCCCGGCTTACCTATGGGAGCCGCGCCTATGGCTTTCGTCCTCTGGGATCAATTTATGCGGTTTAACCCGAAAAATCCCCAGTGGTCTAATCGCGATCGCTTTGTCCTCTCAGCAGGTCATGGCTGTATGCTCCAGTACGCCCTCCTACACCTGACTGGTTATGACAGCGTTACCATCGATGACATCAAGCAATTTCGCCAGTGGGAATCCAAAACCCCCGGCCATCCAGAAAACTTCATGACTCCCGGTGTGGAAGTAACCACAGGTCCTCTAGGTCAAGGGATTGCTAACGGCGTGGGTTTGGCTATGGCTGAGGCTCACTTGGCTGCTCGATTTAATAAGGAAGATGCGGCGATCGTGGATCATTACACCTACGTCATCCTCGGAGATGGTTGCAACATGGAAGGAGTTTCTGGGGAAGCTTGTTCCTTGGCGGGTCATTTGGGCTTGGGTAAATTAATTGCTCTTTATGACGATAACCACATTTCTATTGACGGCTCCACCGATGTTTCCTTCACGGAAGATGTGAGCAAAAGATTTGAAGCTTACGGCTGGCATGTATTACACGTTCCTAATGGCAACACCGATCTAGATGCCATTGCTCAGGCGATCGCTGAGGCTAAGTCTGTGACTGATAAGCCTTCTATGATCAAAGTTACTACCACTATTGGCTATGGTTCCCCCAACAAGGGCAACAGTGCAGATGTCCACGGGGCAGCCCTAGGAACAGCAGAAGTAGAATTGACCCGGAAGAATCTAGGCTGGGAATATCCTCCCTTTGAGCTTCCTGCTGATGCTTTGGCTCATTTCCGTAAAGCAATTGATAAAGGCGCTAGTGCTGAAGCTGAATGGAATGGTATTTATGCTACCTACAAGGCTAAATATCCCGCCGAAGCTGCCCAGTATGAGGCTTTCTTGAGTGGCGTATTACCTGAAGGCTGGGAGAAATCTCTGCCTACCTACACCCCTGCTGATAAGGGCTTAGCCACCCGGAAACACTCGGAAATCACCTTAAATGCGATCGCTGGTAGTGTTCCTCAACTGTTGGGCGGTTCTGCTGATTTGACCCATTCTAACTACACCCAACTCAAGAACAGTGGCGACTTCCAAAAAGGCCAGTACGCTAACCGGAACCTGAAGTTTGGGGTGCGGGAACACGGTATGGGCGCTATTTGTAATGGGATTGTCCTCCACGGCGGTCTGATTCCTTACTGTGCTACTTTCTTGGTATTTGCTGACTACATGCGGGGAGCAATTCGCCTCTCTGCCCTTTCTGAAGCGGGAGTCATCTACGTCATGACCCACGACTCCATCGCTCTAGGGGAAGATGGCCCCACCCACCAACCAGTAGAAACCGTTGCTTCCTTGAGAGCAATTCCTAACTTGTTGGTCTTCCGTCCTGCGGATGGTAACGAAACTTCTGGGTCTTATAAAGTAGCGATCGAGAACACCGTCGCTGCCAAAAAACGTCCTTCCCTGTTGGCCTTCTCTCGTCAGAACTTGCCTAACCTAGAAGGTACAACCATTGAGAAGGTGGCCAAGGGTGGTTACATTCTTTCTGATGCTGAAGGCACTCCCGATATTATCCTCATCGGGACTGGGGGCGAGTTGCACCTCTGTGTAGATGCAGCCAAGGAATTAACCAGTGCTGGCAAGAAAGTCCGGGTGGTGTCCCTACCTTGTTGGGAACTCTTTGAAGAGCAGGATGCAGCTTATAAAGAATCTGTCCTACCCAAGGCAATTACTAAGCGCCTAGTGGTGGAAGCAGCTTCTGATTTTGGCTGGCACAAGTATATGGGCAGTGAAGGAGCGATGATTGCGATCGACGGCTTCGGTGCTTCGGCGCCTGGTGATGTGATCCTCAAGGCTTATGGCTACACTGTAGAAAATGTGGTTGCCAAGGCTAAGGAACTTCTAGGTTAATTTTTGGGGCAGCCCTAAAGACAAAAGGATGTACTGGGTTTTTACTCGGTACATCCTTAAAAAATCATTACCCTAGCCTGGAGCAATCCCCATGACCGCCATTACCATCGATGATACTGGACGACTGGAAATTCCCTTAGAAATCCGCCAACAGTTAGGATTTACGGCTCAACAGTCTTTCAATCTTGAGGTCAGTAATGGTTGTATCATTTTGCAACCAGTAGGACAAGAACCTAAGATTTATCGCCACGGAACTACTTTAGTACTAGAAACCCCGCCTCTTGGCAACCTTGAAACCTTGATGGAAGACCTACGGGAAGAGCGAATTCAGAGCCAACTTAATGCATGAGAATCCTTTTTGATACTTCCATTCTTGTTGCTGCTATTTTATCTGGACATAGCCGACATTTGGCTTGTTTACCTCTACTCCAAAAAGCTCAAATTCAACAGACTCATGGATTAATCTCTGTTCATACCTTAGCAGAACTCTATTCCACCCTAACTCGCATCCCTCAAACCAAAATTACTCCCATCCTTGCTCAAGAACTTATCTATCATAATCTACAAAACTTTGAGAGAGTCCCCCTTACAGATGAAGATTATCAGGCTGCAATCGATCTTATGGTGCAAAATCAACTTCCCGGTGGTGGAATATTTGATGCCTTGATCGCCCAGACTGCCCTCAAAGCTCAAGCTGATATTCTGTTAACTCTCAATTCTAAACATTTTACTAGACTTGGCTCTGCGATCGCCTCAAAAGTAGAGACACCTTAATAATAACGACACTAAACAGTCTCCTCTTCTGGGAAAATAGATGCTGCGTATGCTAAGGAAAAATCAACAACATCAGCTTGATCTTGTTCAGTCCAGTAATCTTTCTGATCAATTATAGGCAAATTTTGTTGAACGAGTTTGTTCATAATTAGTGTTGCCAAGCGGAGTTGTTCATTAGGGGATAAGGATTGAATAATTTCGTTATAAACTTCTTGAGCAGTGGAAGGCATAGGAGATTCTCCGAGTTGTCATCTTAAAAGCCTAGCATTTCTCTAATATTAATTTGATCCAAATATTTCTGTACCA
>JANMHD010000254.1:0-14353 GCA_031374985.1 Coleofasciculaceae cyanobacterium OTE_70_metabat_329
AAACGAACTGCGATCGCTGTAAAATTAGCAGATATGAAAGCAACTCAGAACTTGTTAATTGAGAACGAAAAAGCCTTGATTGAAGCTTGTCCTGATCAGGTAATTTATCATCGTCTAGCAGATTTTCTTCGAGACGATCAGAAGAACTTAGGAATTCTTGATACAGTCATTGTGCAGTACGGGATTAAAGCTGAGCCTAAACCTACAGTACAGAAGATGATTGAGGAGACAAAAAAAGCAATGGAAGGTTCTGAGCTTAGCTTATTTGAAAAAGTAGCGGAGCATGAACTTCTTAAACATGCTCAGACTATGGCTGGCCTTCTGGTTCATAAAGCTGCCCAAGTAGTAGGAGCAGATATTGCTGTAGCGATCGCTCCTTTGAATACGGTTAACTTCGAGAATCGTAGCCACCAAGAGCAACTCAAGGGCATCCTAGAAGTATTAAGCACCAGAGAACTAACTGGACAAGAGGCAGATCAAGGCTTGTGGGCAAGAGTCCAAGATGCAGTAGCTGCCCTTAGTGGGATTGCCGGGGGAGTGATTAGCCGCACTGATAATGAAGTAAATATCCGTGACCTAATTCGCTTAGATCACGCAAAGGTTAATACTTTATTTTCTCAAATTCAATCTACTACTGATCCTCAGAAACTAGAAGAGTATTTTGGACAAATGTATCAAGATTTGTCTGCCCACTCTGAAGCTGAAGAGCAGGTAGTTTATCCCGCCCTGCGCCCTTACTACAATGATATTCAGAAGCTCTACGATGAACAGGCAGAATCAAAATATATGCTTGATCAGATCAAAGCTCTAGAAACTCAAGATTTATCCGCCTTTAAGGCTGCCGTAGCTAAGTTAAAAACTGCCATTACTACCCACATAGACGAGGAAGAAGATTACCTATTTTATTGTATTCAACATAACTTTACAGAACAACAACAAAAACAGTTAGCAACAGATTTCAAGACTGCTAAGAGCCAGATTCAGGATCAACGTCTAGCAGTAGCAGCCCATTAGAATTTCTAATTTTTTAGAATTTTTCTAATTTCTGCTCAAGTTATGTTTTTATTTAGAGACTCGTACTACCTAGGCAAGGTTTAGTATAAGTCTCTAAATAATTTCAAGTATCCTTTATTTTCACGATATGGCGATCCTAAATCATTTGCTAGATCAAATTACTTCTAATAAATGATTTTACCCACCTTCGGCAGATGAAATTATTCAGGATTGTTAGAGATAATTAATAAGTAATTTATGGGGGTGACTAACATGGCTAGGAATGAACTTGCAACAAAAAAAATCAATCCTTACATATCACGGCTCAAGTTTTTAAGATTAGAAAGAGAAAAGACCAGACAAGCCCAAATTAAGAGAAGGGAATCTATTCATATTTTCACCCCTAGAAATAACCTAGAAATGACAGCTTTGACAATTGCTAGCGAAGGAAATACGGGATGGAAAAAATCTTTATATAGCCTGAATTATGTCGATCGCTATCGAGAGCATATTTGTTTCATTTTTGCTACTGAACCCGCCGGAAGCAAGGAGCAACAATGGTTACTGGTTAATTTTGATAGTAGAACCGAGGCAAAATACTGGATTGTTTTGGGAGAACATTTGTTATCAGAAGTTTATTATGCTTGGGCAAAAGTAGCCCAGAAGTCCCATGCTCAGTTTGATCTACAAAAGATGAAAACTATAGGATTAACTCCCTACCAAGGAGCCTAGGGAAGTACAAGTCTATTACCTCAGCGATCGCTATCTTTTTAGTGCTAAAATCTAGATGCAATATTATGCGATCGCCTATTCCTTTTCAAACCCTTCTTAGATATGTCCTATAAGTCTCTCAATTTCTCTCTTTTAGTAGAATATTTCTCATCCATTGAGGATTAAAGTGAGGATTCTTTACTTCCGCTACTCTTGCCCAAGAATAATAAATTTCGACTAACTGCTTTTCACCAAAATCAATCCAATACTTAGTATTATCACTGCTATCAAAAGCTACTAACAACCAACTATTTTCTTTTTCTTCTTTAGGTTTAGTGGAGAAAATAAAACAGGTATGTTCTCGATAAAGATCATAATAATCTAAGCTATATAGGGAACCCTTCCAACCAGACTTTCCACTGGTAGCGAGGATGATCGCTCCCTCCTCTAATTCATTTTTAGGCGTAAAAACATAATATTCAGCCCTCTTAGCTCGAATCTCGGCTTCCTTAGTTTTATTTCTTCTCAATTTTACTAACTTCAGAGATAACTTAAGACAATTATTTTGCTTATCCATATACCTCGTCCTAGGTTGTTTAACCATAACTTTTAATACAATGCTTAATTGTTATAGGCCTGTAGCTTATTTCATAAGTTTGGCATGCCCTTGGTTGAGTTCCTGTACAAGTTAATGTCTAAATTGATTAAATTGATTAAATATCTTAATATTAAATAAAAACAGCGTACCTGTGGGTGCGCTGTAAAAATCGTTAATTGGAAAAATAGAGTTTTCTAGTTTCTCCGTAGCAGTAAGCCATTGAGATAGATCGCAACTATGGCACCCAAAACTGCGACAGCCACTCCCGGAATGCTCAAGCCCGGAGCAGCTAATTGTAAGCTTCCAGTTTGGATAAATGTCATTAAAGTTCCACCAATGAAAGCTCCCACTACACCCAAAATTAGGGTTTGTATCCATCCACCACCTTGATGACCGGGAACAATAGCTTTAGCGATCGCCCCTGCAAGTAAGCCCAAAATAATCCAAGCAATAATATTCATAGCTAATTCCTCTGTCGTAATTTAATTGATTTGAGTATTGATTTCCTAGAATCTTTCTAGAATCAATGAATTCCACCCTAAAGCTAAGATTGACACCTCTACTTTTAGTGTTTATCTAGCCTCAGTCTAGTAAACAGGTGTTTTACTTCTTGAATGATTTGGTTGACTTTATTGGAATTGATTGACTAAAATACAAAACTTAATTAAAAAAATAAGGATGGTTAAGAGGCTGAAGCCCTTGATTCTTAAGCCTAGGGATACAAGACTAAACCATTAGGGCTGCTGGAGTTTCTGGATTAACTGCTAGACTCTCGTCAAATAGAGGCTGACAGGTTTTTAAGTTAAATCGGTAGCCCTTGGGAAGAATATGTAGTTTAGCCTCACAGAGGGCAAGAGCTTCGTCAGGCAAGAGTTTATATAAATTGCTATGGGTCAGATTTGTCATATCAACAATAGTGACTGCTCCCTCCCCAATTACTTCAAAGATGTCACCTTTGACAACGATCGCTGTATTCTCATCAATTCCTATTCCTAACACCACTGATTGTTGAGCCAAAGCTGAGAGCAAACGCCCCAGTCTGCCCCGCTGAGCAAAATGTTGATCCAGCACTACTCCGGGTAAAAAGCCCATGCCCGGAGCCATCTCCACTACTTCTACCCGGGGGTTAGTTTCTGCATCACCTTTGACAATCATCATTTCTGGCATCATTGCTGCCCCGGCACTAGTTCCCCCGATGACTAATCCTTGACTATGGCGCTCATGAATTAAGCGATCGAACTCAGTACCCTTCAAATAACGAGTGATGCGGGCTTGATCACCCCCTGTAAAGTAAACTCCTGTAGCCCGAGTCAAGGCTTCCAAGGCTTCTGGCCGATCGGCATCTTCACGAGAGATCGTATCAATAATCCGCACTTCTTCTACACCCAAACGCTCAAATACCTCTTGGTAGTCTTTCCCCACCTCCTCAGGAATATCTGTTGCCACAGTCATAACTAAAATATGAGCTTGCCGACCACCAGACTGCCGAATAAATTCTCGCAATACCTTGCAATCATTTTTCTTATCTTCTGCACCCCCAATAATGATCAACTGACCCTGAGTAGGCTGGGAAGATTGATTATTTGAGGATTGATTATTTGTGGAATTATTTAGATTGTCTGCCATAATTTCAGCCATTGATTTTGATTAATAAACAATAAAAAATGGTATTGCTAAATATTAAGAAAGATATCTCTTCCAGTCCTAAAGGCAGGGAAAGAGATATCTAAAATTGATTAAAGGACAACCTGAAGTCGCTTAAAGGACAACCTGATTAGCAGCAAGGTATCCGGCAAGGGCAGAGGTAGCTAGGGAGAACAAGGCAGAGCTAAATACCCACCAAGCAGCACTAGAAGCAGCTTTACGAGTTTCTCGGACTTGTTTCTGAGCTTCGTATTTAATGGCATCGAGCCGTCTTTGAGTTTCCTGTTGGACTCGTTCCACCTGATGGAGGACGTTATCTTTGGTAGATTCCACTTGGCTAATAATCCGATCGGCATCGGCGGTGGAAATATCTTCCCGGGAACTCAATACTGCTACTAGGGTATTGCGATCGAAATGAGATAAACGATCGCGCAAGGCCTCTAAACCCAATTGCGGATCATTAAACAGTTGGCTAAAGTCCTGTTTGATGCCGTCATAGTTGAGTTCAGGGCGTTCTAAGCCGTTGAGATAGTTACGGATGCTATCAAATACCTTGTCGATCGCCGACTGGACAGCCTGTTGAACTTTTGCAATTTGGTCAGTGACAGCTTTGAAATTAGCTTCTACCTGATCGGCAATTCGATTAGCTTCTTCCTCAGTCATATCCTGACGTTGAGCCAACAGAGCCACAAAGGTTGCTCGATCAAAATGACTAGCCCGATCGCCCAAGCTACTTAGGCCTGCCATAGGATCTTGTAACAAGAGTTGCAGATCTCGCTTAATACCTTCAGGATTTAATTCCTCCTTATTAGTATTTTGCAGATAGTTTTCTAGGTTGGTTTCAAAATCAACCGCCTGTTTTTTGACCCGGCTGGCCAAGCGACGAGGAGCTTTGACTATACTCCGTAGGGCAGATTGGACTTGATCGATCGCCCGATTAACTTGTTCTTCACTGAGATCCTCCCGTTGGCTCAAGAGTTTCACCAAGGTTTCTCGATCGACATGAGATAGGCGCTCCTGCAAGGCCGAAGTTCCAGCTTTGGGGTCACTAAATAAAGTAGATAAATCTCGTTGAATACCTTCAGGATTTAGCTCTTCTAAGTTAGTTTTCCGCAGATAATCAGCCAGAGCTTGAGTAGTTTGGTCGTACTGATCTTTAGCTTTGCCGGCCAATTTTTTGGGAGCTTGCAAGATATTATCCCGGACAGATTCCACCTGATCTAGGACTTGATTTACCTGCTCTTCGCTGAGGTCTTCTCGTTGGCTCAATAGCTGTACCAAAGTATCTCGATCGAACTGAGAAAGCCGACCTTTAAGAGCATTCATCCCCGCCTCTGGATCATCAAATAAAGTTTTTACATCCCGTTGAATTCCTTCGGGGTTTAATTCATCTTTATGTGTGTTCCGTAAGTAATCACCAACTTTCTGGCGTAGTTCTTGCCCTTGGCTTTGCAGACGGTCTTGTACTTCCCTAGCTTGAGAAAGAACCTGTTCACGAGTACTTTCCAAGCGATCGAGAATTTGCCCCCTATCTTCGGAGCTTATATCTTCCCGTTGGCTCAATAGCTGCTCTAGGGTGCTGCGGTCAAATTGACTCAGATTAGTCCCCAGGGCATCTAAACCCGCCTCTGGATCTGTTAATAAGAGATTAAACTCCCGCTCGATCGTTTCTGGGTTTAACTCTTCTTTCCCCGTAGAGCGGAGATATTCTTCTACCCGCTGGCGGAGTCCTTGGGCTTTTCCTTCAGCTTCTGCTGTTTGGACTGTGGTAAATACCTCGCCCCGGATATCTTCTAGATAACCAGCAATATCTTGGGCTTTTTCTGGGGTGAAATCATCCCGTAAGCTCAAGGTTTCCACAAAGTAATTGCGATCAATCGACTCCAATTCTTGACGAATGGTACTTGGATTAGCTGCCTCATCATAGATAACATCTCGAAATTCCTGCTTAATGGTTTCCCGGTTTAGTTTCCACGGTGGTGATAATAACAGGTAGTTCTCTAAGTCTGCCTGAATAACGCTAAAACGTTTGGAGGACGGGTTAGATTTGCCAGAAGAGTGACCATTAGAACTACTATTGGAAGAGTTATCTGGCTGGAGAAGATTGCTCCCCAGAGTGCGGAGTTGTCCGCCAATTTTTTCCACATCCACATCAGAAAGATCAACATTTTGTAAGACCCGACCGAGCAGAGCGGTAGTTCCTAATTGCAGAGCCTGACTGGTCAAGCTGTCATTGGGCTTTAGTTGGGAAGAAGTTGTTTTGATTAGTTGACCTAACTGCTCGCTAAGTTTACCTGATTTCAACTCTTCAGGAGCCGCTGCTTGTAATTGTTTAATTAAGGCTTGAGGATCAATTTGTTCTTTACCGCCCACGGCTTGTTTCCAAGCTGTTTCTAGTTGATCCGTGATGCGATCGACATCCTTCTTAGAGAGGTCAGTGCGGCTACTAACTAGTTTCGTTAGGGTATCTCGGTTAACATTTTTCAGAAGATCACTATTAGCGATCGAGCCTAAATCTGCATCTTTTAGCAACTTTGCAAACTGATTCCCTAATTGATCTAAATTCAAATTAGGTAACTGCACCTTATCTAAAGAACTTTGTAGAGTCTTCTGGATACTATCGGGGTCAAAACCAGATGTTAACTCCCGGCGCACGGCTGCCGTAATTTCTTCCGCAGTAGAAACCACTTGGTTCTTGGCAATATTTGCCCCTAGCATGGCAGTGCCAGTTCCCAACAAGCCTTGAATTCCTGTAGTAGCGGCACTAATAATGGATCCTAATAAAGATCCTAAGGTGGTGGAGCCAAACCAAGTCAGCAGGGTAAAGAATACTGACCAAATAGTAACACCCGTAATTGCTCCCAGTTCTGGACTAGCCACTAGGCTTAGTTTGACCGCCAGAAAAGAAGCCGCGAATAGAGCAATACTTACACTTACCAATAGTCCTAAACCGACTTTGGTTTCAATCCCCACACTATCACTCGAATTATTGGAATTATCCAAGTGGCGATCGTGAGGGGAACTATCGGGAGCCGCAATCACTGCGATCGCTAGGTTAGTAAACAACAATTGAAAAGCAAAAGCCATTAACACCCCCACCACCAATGCCAAAAAGAAATTCCCAGAAAATAGCGTGTCATTTTCCACAATAGTACCCGGTAACTGTGAGATGCCAGGTACTTGTCCAAGCATTTGACTAGGTAATAAAGTTGCCGCCCAGCCACTAGACATTCCAAAATTAAAACCTATGGTCAGCCCTACAGCTAAAACCATAGTAATCAAAAAGTTACGAATTTGTCGAAGTGAAGTCATCTTTTAATCCTCACGAGTCGTTTAATAAACCTCTTATAAAAATCATTTGCTACCTTTATTGGCAAACAATTCATCCTATTAAAAAGGTATTTAGTTATCTTTATAATTTGCATCTAACCAACATCGGGGTAGTTCTTCACCAGAGGGAAATATAAAATCTTTTTTGTGTTTAGGTTCAGGATCTTGCTCTTCTTCCCCAGCTTGTATTTGAATTACAATTTCTTGCTCAAAGGGGTCAATTAAGCATTTAAAGTCCTTTACTTCTACTAAGCTTCCCGTTGTTTTATCTTGGAGTAACATAAGACATCCTCGCCATATTTTTTGATTTAGATACGTTGCCCAACAAAGTTGGACTGTACTGATAAGCAAAGTGCTATAGGTAGAAAAAAGACATAAAAAGAGACTAAAAGCGACCGCCATCACAAACAAACTAAAATCAATCTAGCTAGTCAATTTGGATAGCGATCGCCCTAACTAATAAGCTAACTAGTCGATAGCTTTTTTAACTTCATCTTTTACGTCTTCAGTAGCATGACGCACTTTTGCTTCCGCTTGTTTTGCTTTGCCTTCGGCCTGATCCTTGGGATCGCCAGTTACATTACCTACTGCATCTTGAATTTTACCTTCAATATTTTTAGCAGTTGCTTTTGCTCTATCTTCTAAACTCATGATGCGTACTCCTTAGTAAATTAATTAAATTTGAGAATTATTTACCAAACTTGAGCTAACAAATTTGGCTCCTGTTATTAATATGGCAATCATTTGTTTTATTTCATGAATGATTTGAATGAGTTGATTGAATACGCTATAAAATTTAATAATGAATTACCCTGCCGATCGCAGCGGGGTATCAAACTCAAGTTTTTTATCAATGCTAACGCCCCAAGGGACGAGGAATTTGACCCTTGAGAAGACTAATTCTAAATAGGTAAGGAAATTTACAGCAGATTTCAATCTAGTAGGCTACAACCTTGATATTCAAGTCCCCTTAACTTTGGCATAGCGGCACGTTAGGGCAGGAATTCAAGGGTTTTTTAGACTGTATCTAAAGGAAAAGTGCTGTAACTTTTAGCAATTTTTAATTGCAACAAATGACTTAGATAGTCCTAAAACCTTTTCGGTTACTATCTCAGAATCCTTAAATAATTCTTCTAGCATGGGCTTACATAGCAAGCGAGCGCTTTCCACAAGTCGCACCGCTTCATCTAGGTTTTCTGCTTTGGGCCAGTGCCCCAATTGGAAATTCAAAACTAACCAGATGCGTATTGGTCTAGGAAGCCAATGGAAAAATGGAGTCATACAATGAGGCTCAAGGGGAAACCAGTAATTTGGGGTTTGCACAAAATATATTGGTGCTACTCTTTTTACCTCCTTAGCAAAGGAAGTCATGTGTGCCCAATCACCTACATGTTCAATAACGGAATTAGAATGAGTAATATGAAATGAGCTGCTGTTAAAATCTGAGAGATTACATCCATCCCCGGTAGTAAAATGATATCGTCCTTGATTTTTGGGCTTTGAAATTTCGGGGAGATTGACAATAGTTATATGAACATTATATTTATCAAGAACCTGACCTGATATTATATTCCAGTAGTTTTCTGTTCCACCGATATCTATGATTTTTACACAGCCATGTTCTTTATAAACTTGTTCTATCATATCTATAAGTGGTGCAATTCGTTTGGCTCTGAATCTTGATCCTATAGATATTCGGTTGTCGTAGTTTGTGATGTTCTTCGCCAAAAAACCTGTAATTGACATAATTTTTCCTCTACATTTTTTTAGTATAGAAGGTTAATATTATTGACTCAAGTTAGCTGAAAAATATCTTTGAATAAAGCAAAATAATATATAAAATGACACAGCAATACAGGAAAATCATGCTCTAAAATATTAGAGGATTGATTACTAAGAGCTTCTTTTGCTGTAGGATTGCCAAAATATAAGATGCTTCTATCAAAGGGAGAACCTGAGCTTTTGTTTGTCAATATAACAAGTAACCGTTTTATTTAATGATTGACTTGATTGAGTTGATTGAATAAGAGATAAATCGTAAAGATTAGTATTTTTAACCAGATTTAGCAGGCATTGTGAATTTGTTATTTATCTCTGGTATCATATAAAGTGATACTGGGATTGCTAGGCATAAGAGTTATTGTTATTGTGCCTACAAAGATTAAATATAAAATTCGTATTATTTCTATCTGTGAGACTGAAACCTATGAGATTGCAACAAAATATTCATGCTTTAATTCGTTATGGTGAGCGATCGGGCTATGTAGCAGAATGCACAGAAATAGCGGTAGTGACTCAAGGACAAACCCTTGATCAAGTAGTTAGCAACCTGCAAGAGGCAGTTTCTCTGCATCTAGACGGTGAAAATTTAGCTGATTTTGGCTTAGTGCCACAGCCTACAGTTTTGATTTCCTTAGAGTTGCAGCTAGAGTATGCCTAGATTAAAAAGGCTTTCAGGAGCAGAAGTAATTAAGATTTTGCAGCAGTTCGGCTTTGAGATTTATAGTCAAAAAGGCAGTCATATTAAACTCCGACGTATTACTTCCACAGGAAAAGAGACTTTAACAGTACCAAATCATAGTGAGCTTGATGTAGGAACTTGTCGAGCAATTATGAGGCAGGCAAGTGTTTATATTCTAATATCAGAATTAAAGCCTTATTTTTATGAATAGTTTATCGATAGAAGTATAAAAATTGTAATTCTGCATCTAATTCCTTGATGCGTTGTTTTGATCTGGTTAGTTCTTGGGAATACTGATTTGCTAGGGTGGGATTATCCTTGAAACTAGTATTTTTCCAGAGGTCTAAATAATAGCGAGAGCAATTTTCACAGATAACTCGCTCCATACAGGCAACTGCTGCATTAATTAGCTCTGGAGCTACCCCAATTTGTCTTTCTGTAAATTCATCAAGGTGGAATAGATGGGATATTTCGTTAAGTTTTTCTGGGAACTGGAGGTATTCATCCTGAAGTTTGGCAATTAGATCTGGTTGTTGGCTAGATAAAGTAGGCTCGATCGCTACTATTTGCTGCCAAAGAAACCGATACTCAGCGATCGTAAACACTAAATCTCGTTCTTCTAAAACCGTAATAATTACTTCTCGATACTCTGGACAATGGAGGTAAAGCCGCATTAATAAAGTCTCGGATTTTTCGAGGAGGCTCTGATCGCTAGAGGTACTGAAAACCGGAATTTTAGGAGAACTTCTGGCAATTTGCTGTGCCAGCTTAGTTTGGGGAGAAACTAATCCACTCCGGCTATTACCTCCTAATTGAGTCAGGAGATTTTCTAAGAGTAAAGGGAATAATTTGCCATCTCCCTGACTAAGTAGAGTTGCACTTTGTTGAATATAGGCAGTACGTTGATTCGGGTCAGTAATTTCCTTAAGGATTTTTACTATTTCATTACTAACTTGTTGAAATTGATCCGCTTGTTTAAGGTCAATTCCTATTAATAATTGTTGGAGCTGCCAATCAATCCATAGGGGAGCATTGGTAAGTAATTCTTGATATTTACTTACCGGATTATGGCGGAGAAATTCATCAGCATCTTTGCCATCGGGCATAGTGATGACCCGCAAGCCCACCTGCCCACTATAAACTAGGGGATGAATTGCACTAATTGCTCGACTAGCGGCATTAATTCCGGCTTTATCCGCATCGAAATTAAGAATAATTTGCTTAGATTCTGTATATCGCAACAAGGATTTTACCTGATCTCCCGTCAAGGCTGTCCCTAGGGAAGCAACGGTTTGCTGGATTCCCACCGCATGGAGAGCGATCGCATCAAAATATCCTTCTACTACTACTGCTTGATCCTGTTTAGCGATCGCAGACTTGGCATGATCTAGAGCAAAGAGAGTTTTTCCTTTATTAAATAATTCTGTATCTGGGGAATTGAGATACTTGGGCTGTTCATCACTCAAAGTCCGGCCCCCAAAACCAATTACCCTACCCTGAACATCAGCAATGGGAATAATCAGGCGATCGCGGAACCTGTCTACATAGCCATCTCCAGATTTCTTTGGGGAAATTAACCCCGCTTGATTGACTAGGGCAACCGCAATTTTCTTCTGCTCCACCAAATAACGATAGATAGTATCCCAAGTGCTAGGAGCATAGCCAAGGCGAAACTGTTGGATGGTGGCTTCTGAGAATTGTCGCTTAGTTTTTAGATAATCCAGGGCCATTGCTCCTTGGGGTTGGCGGAGGGCGTGCTGAAAGAAACTACTAGCGATCGCCAGTACTTCATAAAGTTGTTCCCGGAGAGAAATCTGCCGTTGCAATTCTTCTCGTTGCTTCGGCTCTAGGGTTTTAATGGGGATTTGGTAACGCTGGGCTAGGTCTAGTACCACTTCACTGAACGATCGCTTCCCCACCTCCATCAAAAACTTAATCCCATTTCCCCCCGCCTGACAACCAAAGCAATAGTAGAGTTGTTTACTAGGGCTAACACTAAAGCTGGGGCTATTTTCCGTATGGAAAGGGCAGAGGCCGGTGTAATCCTTGCCTTGTTTTTTTAGCACCACATACTCAGAGACTACCTCAACAATATCCACCCGTTGGCGGACTTCTTCCATAGTTTCTGGATGTAGTTTGGGAACTTCCATAAATCAGTTAACAGTTATCAGTTATCAAGTTACAGCAGATTGCAATCTACTAAGCTACAATCTTGATCTTCAAGTCTCCCTTGTTAAGGGAGATTTAGAGGGTTTTCTTTTCCCTCATCTGCACACAAATTGCTGGATCACGTCACTACAATTTAAATAACTAAATGTGGTAGACGGGAGTTGAAACCACAGAGAATTTCCCAAGAAATAGTATCGATCGCTGCTGCCCAGTCATCGGCAGTAATTATGCGATCGCCATCCCGACCAATTAAGGTGACAATCTCGCCCGGTTGCAGATCAGGAATTGCACTTACATCTAACATTAACTGATCCATCGTGATACTGCCGATCTGCGGCACAAGACGACCCCGAATTAATACTTGCATCTTATTTGATAATAACCTCGGCACGCCGTCAGCATAACCAATACCCACCACAGCTATCAACATATCTTGGGGAGCAATAAATTTATAACCATAGCTGACTCCTGTGCCAGCCGCTAGAGGTTTGACTAGGGCCACTCGTGCCTTGACTGCCATAACTGGTTGCAGGGAGAGCAAGGATTGAAGGTGGGGAGATGGGTATAAACCGTAGAGAGATAAGCCGACCCGGACTCGATCGTAATGTAGCCCCGCATCTACCAAAGTCCCTGCTGAATTGGCTAAATGGAATTTGACGTGGGGAGGTAATTCCATAGTCTGACAAATATCTATTATTTTCTGAAACCGTTGCTGTTGTTGCTGCCGTACTGTGGAATCAGGATCCTCTGCCGTAGCTAGATGAGAATAAATACTAGCTAGTTCTAGCCCCGGTAGTGATTGGACTAGTTGAATTAGCTCCCCGACTTCCTGCCAAGGCATTCCTAGACGAGACATCCCTGTATCAATATTGATATGGACTGGTAAAGATTTTCCTGAATTAGTTTTAAGCAAGAAAGGTAATGTCCACTCTACCTTATTTAAATTAGCCCTATTTGAATCAGTTAAAGTAGCTGAGAATAATTTTGCTTGTTGGGGAGTGGACAGATTTGGCTCTAGATGATATTGAGCGATCGCCCGGATTTCTTCAGGAGTATTCACAGCCCCTAATAGCAAAATTGGTGCCTTAATTCCGGCCTCCCGTAGTTCCTGCCCCTCGGCGATCGTGGCTACAGCCAAGGAAGTTACTCCATATTTCAAGGCAGTTTGGGCTACCAAGATAGCACCATGACCGTAGGCATTAGCCTTCACCACTGCCATCAACTCTGTAGGGGGCGATAGGAGCGATCGGAGTTGCTGAATGTTATTTATTAAGGCTGAGGATTTGATTTCCAACCAAGCTCTAGTAATCACAGACGTTCTTTCCCCATCTTCTCTAAAGATTGTTAGACTTTGCTGGTGTTTGAATCTCTCCCCAGAATCTAAATTAGTTCTCATAGCTATATATAATTAAAATAAATATCACCTACTTAAACTACGATATAAGAAAAATACAATATAAGAAAAATAAGAATCAAGGTGTTTTTGTCTATAGTTAAGAATAAAAGTTTGGGGCAATAGGTGAGCCGATCGCCTAATTTATTAACTGGAAGTAGGTGAATCGCCCTGTATGTTGATTAATTAACCAGTTGTAAGCATGAAGATCAGAACAAAGACATTTATCACGGTGGTTTTGACCATATTGGTGCTGATTTGGGTGCTTTATGCTACTTCCACAAATATTATTCGGGCTGGGTTTTCAGAAATAGAAAATCAAACTGCTAGAGCAAGTGTCGATCAAGCCACCCAAGGAATTTGGGATCAAGCCAGAAACCTCGGTCGGAGTATCCGTGATTGGTCTTATTGGGATGAATCCTACCAATTTATTCAAGACAACAACGTAGAATTTATTAATAAAAACTTGGTAGACAATGTTTTCACCAGCTTAAATATTAATATCCTGATTTTTATTAAGCCCAATGGAGAAATTCTCTACTCTAGAGCTTACGACTTTCAAAATAAACTATCTCTCCCTATTCCCTTAGACCTCGAAGCCCATCTCAAAGCCAATCAAGTCCTGTGGAGACATACAGATCCTCAGAAAATTTATAAGGGTTTAATTTTACTTCCCTCAAACACAAATAAATTACTCCTTGCCTCTAGCCCCATTCTAGATAGTAAGGGAGAAAGCCCGATCGCCGGAACTTTAATTATGGGGCGTTACCTAGATCAACCGATTCTAGATGAATTGGCCGCTAGCCAACAGCTTTCCCTCTCCTTATTCCGAGTCGATGACCCCCAACTCCCCCAAGATTTTCAAGGAACCCGGAATAAACTAGTTGCCAATCAACAAATCAACTATGAATTTACTGTGCTTGGTGGCACGGAGAATAATAAAATAAGTCTTGAAGATCAAGACCGGGAATTAGCTGCTCTGCCCATATCCCTCATAAGTAGAGACACAGTTGCTGCCTATAGCCTACTCCGGGATATCTACGGTAAGCCGGCC
>JANMHD010000260.1:0-2905 GCA_031374985.1 Coleofasciculaceae cyanobacterium OTE_70_metabat_329
ATTTTCTAGTTTATTCAAATCAAAAGAACAGAAACGAAGAGAAGCAGTTCAACGTATCTCAGAATCTTTAGAAATGCAGTTTAATGAGCAATATGATGAAACTATTGAACAAATTCAAGAAAACTTTGAAGAATATTGTCAATCTGTTATAGAAACTGTTGATCAATATTTTGAGAATTTGATTCAAGGAATTGAAGATATGGCAAGACAACTTAAAAAAGCACAGGGTAAATTAAAAGATGCAGAAAACTATCTGAACCGTGCTTACGCTAAAAGGGTTATTGATTGGGCTACTGACCAGTATGAGCCGCTTACTGATGTTGCAATTAAGGAGAAAATTCGTAAGGTAAATCGAGATTTTGGTAAGGAAATACAAATTTATACCACTTCTGATATTTCTATAAAGAAATCTATTGATGAGATACAGGAAATTCTTCAAGAAAGTGTTTCTATTCAAACTATAAAAAACTAAACAAGAGGTAAATTCCCATGACTCAAAATAATCAAACCTTTAAGGCTGCTGAAATTGGCAAAACCTTCAAAGATGCTTGTATTCGCTTTGATACCTTGCTAAAGTCTGCTAAGTCAGAGGATTTGAAAGCAATTAGTACTAAGTTACATCAAGACTTGAGAGAATATAAACAGCAAGGATTATTAACTGTTGCTTTTATTGGTCAGTATAGTGCGGGTAAATCGACAATTATCTCTGCCCTAACTGGGCGGCGAGATATTCACATTGATGCTGATATTGCAACAGATAAAACATCTGATTATGATTGGAATGAAATTAAGCTGATTGATACTCCCGGACTCTTTACCGATAGGCAAGATCATGATGAGATGACTTATAGCGCAATAGCCAAGGCAGATTTGTTAGTATTCTGTCTAACTCATATGCTCTTTGATGACTACACGGTTGAAAACTTCAAAAAACTTGCCTATGATAAGGGCTATCGTTGGAAAATGATGTTATACCATTTCACAAAATATATGATACATATAGATATGGTACTAACAAAATATCTAGCATAATGTGTAGAGTAGTCAAAATTGATATTACAGAAAATGAAGAGGAGCTAAAGACACTGTTGCAGAAACAGCACTCCGCCTCCATCAAGGAAAGAATCCTTGCCCTCTATCTACTCCAGACCAAACAAGTGGAAACTGTACAACACCTAGCAGCCCTTCTAGGTCGAGGACGCATCACAGTTCAGAGATGGCTTAGGCAATACAGAGAAGGAGGACTAAATACCCTCTTAGAAGTGAAGACCAGTACCGGACGCAAACCTATTATCAACTCAACAGTCCGAGAGAAACTTATCCAAGAGCTATCTGACCCCCAAGGATTCAGTAGTTATGGAGAAATTCAAACATGGCTTCAAGCAGTTATGGGAGTGGAAGCATCCTATAAGGTAGTACATGACACAGTACGTTATCAACTCAAAGCTAAGTTAAAAGCTCCTAGACCAAGGAGTACACAGCACTCAGTTTCCGCAGAGGAGACATTTAAAAAAAACTGCCAGAGTTCTTAGGAGTTATAGTTAAACATCTAGTGCCACCCAATCAGCCAAAACAACGTATTCGCTATTGGTGTATCGATGAGACCAGACTAGGGTTAAAAACTATCAATGGAAAAGTGATTACTCTTAAAGGAGTCAAGCCTGTGGGGATGATCCAATGGGGGCGAGAGAATTTCTATTTATATGGTGCTGTAGAACCATTAACAGGAGAACATTTCTTTCTAGAGTTCTCCCATCTAGATGGAGTGTGCTTTGAGAGATTTGTTCAAGAATTTGCTGCTACGTATCCAGAGGATTTTCATATTCTGCAAATGGATAATGGCACATTTCACGATAGTCAACGGCTAGAGATACCAGAAAATGTAATTTTCTTATTTCAACCGCCTCATACACCAGAAGTGAATCCCATCGAACGGTTATGGCTAGAAATAAAGAGAGTGCTGAGATGGGAGTGTTTTTCTAGTCTGGAAGAATTGAGAGTAGCCTTAATGAAGCAGCTAGAAAAGTTGAGTAATGAAATAGTAGCATCAGTGACAGGGTATAAATTTATAATAGATGCACTATTAGTATCAGCTACTTCGTGAAATGGTATTAGTATTACTAACTCGAATCCATCCAGAATTTATTGGATAAATTAGATTAGTTTCTTCCAAAAAGTTGATAGCTACAGGCGATCGGGCAGCATTGCCGGGAACATATAAACGATTCACTCCATTAACTACTGCCGTGTGAGGTTGGGAATAGTTAGCACTGGCAGCAAGGGGAATCAAGGGAAGTAAAAAACCTAGTAGCAATCCTTGGGTAGCTCGCTTCTCGCTTCGAGTAATTTTCACACACTTCATCTAAAAACCCCCCATCGGTTGATAAGCGATCGCTGTCCCGCCAGTTTTTCTGCAATACATAAACCCGTTAACGGTAGTGGGTAAGGATGCCAAGTTATAAACTACACCACCAACAGAGAACCTAGTTAAAGGGCGAGTCGGGGTAATACTCACACTGGCAAAACCGCAGCTATTCACCTTGGCATTAATACTTTTTTCAGAGGTAACACTAAGATTAATAGTCCCTAAATTAAGGATCCCCGCATTTAGGTAAAGAACATTACCAACCTTTACCACCGCCCCTTGAGGCTGAGTATTCAAAAAACATTGAGTAAAACTAGGAGGAGTTGTGGCCGTAGTTCTGCCAGCAAAGTTAAAAGTTAAGGATCCCCCGGTATCGATCGCAGTAATTGGGGAACTAGTTGAATCAGTAAGTTTGCCCCAGCCACAATCATTAAAAGTAACTGGTCTAATTGCAGTTTTTGCCACAGTCAAAGCGATCGTAGTATCGGGAGTTTGGTTAGGAATTACCACTTTGTCTTTACCCCCAGAAGTACCCCGATG
>JANMHD010000271.1:0-1864 GCA_031374985.1 Coleofasciculaceae cyanobacterium OTE_70_metabat_329
ACTCCCTTGCCAAAATTTATATTTGATGATCTGGATTTATCATCTCAGTATTTAGATTAGAATGTTTCTTGTTTAGATTCTCATTTTGTTAAGAATTGTCTCAAAGAACTTTTTGTTATCTAGGAACTATGCTCTAAATGCTTTTAGGGATAAGGCTTCGAGAGATTTTAGCTGATTCTTAGATAGATTTCTTATCCTCATTTTTTAAACTCTGGGGATTAAACTCTGGAAAGGTTAAAAAAATTAAGAACTATCGTTATTGCAGTTAATTGTTTGCGATGATTTTGAAAGTAAGGTTTAAGGGGCGTGAAATTTAGGGAGTTTAAGAGATGAAACTAGCAGCAAGAGTGGCGAAGGTTCCTAGCTCGATGACTTTAGCGATCGATTCTAAGGCTAAAGCCATGCGGAGCTCCGGGATAGATGTGTGTAGTTTTAGTGCGGGGGAGCCGGATTTTGATACCCCAGATCACATTAAGGCGGCGGCAAAAAAAGCCTTAGATGAGGGTAAAACTCGCTACGGGCCGGCAGCGGGGGAGTTGGGACTAAGGAGGGCGATCGCTAACACCCTAAACCGGGATCATGGTCTAAGCTACCAACCAGAAAATATTATTGTCACCAACGGCGGTAAGCATTCTCTATTTAATTTAATGCTGGTGTTGATCGAAGCCGGGGATGAGGTGATTATTCCCTCGCCCTACTGGTTGAGCTATCCCGAAATGGTGAAGTTGGTGGATGGTACTCCAGTGATTGTGCCTACTAGTGTGGAAAATAACTACAAGATCACCCCGGAACAGCTAGACCAAGCTATTACCAACAAAACTAAATTATTCATTCTTAATTCGCCTTCCAATCCCACAGGTTTTGTGTATACCCCAGAGGAAGTCAGGGCTTTAGCTAAGGTGGTAGTCGATCGCAATATTTTAGTTGTTGCTGATGAGATTTATCATAAGATTCTCTACGAGGGAGCGGAACATCTAAGTATTGCCTCAGTAAATCAAGAAACTTACCAAAGAACTATTATCAGCAGTGGTTTTGCTAAGGCCTATTCCATGACTGGGTGGCGGATTGGCTATCTGGCTGGGGATTTAGATATTATCAAAGCTGCAATTAAAATTCAAGGACACAGCACCTCCAATGTGTGTACCTTTGCCCAGTTTGGAGCGATCGCAGCCTTGGAGAGTTCCCAAGATTGTGTAGAAGAAATGCGGCAGGCTTTTGCCAAGCGCCGGGAAGTGATTCATGCTGCCCTGAGTAGTATGCCCGGATTTATCTGTCCTAAGCCTGAGGGAGCTTTTTATATGTTCCCTAATATTGAAAAAACTGGCATGACTTCCCTTGAGTTTGCCGATACGCTGTTGGAGGCAGAAAAAGTAGCAGTGATTCCGGGGATTGCCTTTGGGACTGATACTTGTATTCGCCTTTCCTACGCTACGGATTTGGCTACTATTGAAGAAGGGATGAAAAGAATCGATCGCTTTCTCCGTTCCCGCTTGGGCTAAATTGAATCATTAAGGCACAAAAAGGGCGCAAAGCCTTGCGCCCCTAATAAAAGATATACCTTATGCAATTAATTATCTATAGCAAACCTGATTGCCATCTCTGTGAGGGCTTAATCGCTAAGTTGGGGCAGATCACTAGTTTGCCACTAGAATTGGAAATTCGGGATATCACTACTAAGGGGGAGTGGTTCGATCGCTACCAATACGAAATCCCAGTGATGTGCACTTTAATTGCAGGACAAGAAAAACCTCTACCCCGTCCTTCTCCTAGGGGAACAGTAAAACAGTTGGAGAAATTATTAGGTTCTATAGTTACGTAGTTTTTTAGGCGTGAGATTAAACTATGCCACTAATCTCACGGGGTG
>JANMHD010000310.1:0-12028 GCA_031374985.1 Coleofasciculaceae cyanobacterium OTE_70_metabat_329
CTAAGCTCCTGCCCTTAGCTGCAAAAATCAAATCTGCCCGCTCCGGCAGACTAGCCAAAGCTGGAACCGTATCTGTGGGAAAGCTGATCAATTTTCCTGCTTTTGCCCCGCTAATTAGTTCTGGAATAGAAACCAGCATAATCAGTTATTAGTTATCATCTTTGACGCACTCCCCGGCGTAAACGCACGGGGATTCTCTGCTACTGGCGAAAGTTGCGGAGCAAGCCCCGCCTAACACTCTTTTGCAGACTCGATAACGCCCTACCGATTTGGATATCTCCAATCTACCAGAGTTGGTTTTCTTTCTTTAGGCTTTTCAGTCTTTGAATCCCGCATTTTAACGCTGGCGATTCTATTTTCCAACTAAACTGTCCAGCTATATTCTTAGGTGTTGCTTGAAGTTTTACCCGCAGAACTACTTTTGGGAACCCCTTACTCCAATTTTATTAGAGAACTTATAAATATCCCACAATAATAGGAGCCGTCCTATAAGCGATGCAGTACAAGTAAAAAGTAGTAGTGGTCACTGAGCTGGCCGAAGTGCAGTCTTTAAGCTGCAAGTGATCCATATTACTTGCCTCTTTCTCTACACAGCCTGTTTCTTCATGTAAAGCATGTTAAACTAGAGTAATGCTCACCCTAACTTACGAGTACAAGCTAATCCCCGATCAGAGGCAGACAGAGGTAATTGAAAATACCTTAAATGTCTGCCGCTCTGTTTGGAATTTTGCCCTAAGAGAGCGAAAAGATTGGCTCTCATCTCGCAAGTCTCCAGTCAGTGCTTGCTCCCTAAAAAAGGAATACATCATTCCTGCTGATTCTCCTTACCCTAATTACCACGTTCAAGCTAAGTATTTAACTGAAGCAAAGAAAACTAGTGAAAGATTAAAGTCAGTAAACGCTCAAGTCTTACAACAAGTTCTAAGAACTTTAGATAGGGCGTTTCTGGATATGAAGTCAAAGAATCTAGGCTTTCCCCGCTTTAAGAACAAATACAGGATGCGCTCCTTTGTGTATCCTCAAATGCTTAAGGACTGTGTTAAAGACAGCCAAATCAAGCTGCCCCAATTGGGGTGGGTGAAATTCAGGAAGTCCAGAGATATTCCCAACGGTTTTGAGATCAAGCAAGCAAGGATTGTCAGGAGAGCCTCAGGCTACTTCATCATGCTTTCCTTGCAGTTAGAGGTGTCAATTCCTGATGTACCTTTTTATGGTCATCCCTTGGGAATTGATTTAGGGTTAGATAAATTCCTAGCTACTTCAGACGGTCAACTGGTGCCTAGACCCCGATTCTTAAACCAACTACACAGTGAGCTTAAATTGCTACAACGTAGATTAAGGAATAAGCAGAAAGGCTCTAACAATCGTCACAGGTTAAATCAAAGAATAGCTAGATTGCACCAACGAGTTTCAGATACTCGGAAAGATTGGCAGTTTAAGTTAGCTCATTCTCTGTGTGACCAAGCTCAGTCAATATTTATTGAGGATATTAACTTTATCTCTTGGGCAAAAGGGATGCTAGGGAAACATACTCTAGATGCTTCTTTTGGACAGTTTGTCTCCATTCTGAAGTGGGTAGCTTGGAAGAGGGATGTTTTTGTTGCTGAAGTTGACAAGAATTACACTTCTCAAATCTGTCCTAACTGTGGTTCTCATACGGGTAAGAAGTTGTTATTTGTGCGAGAACACAACTGTTCTGAGTGTGGTTATAAAACTCATCGGGACGTTGCCGCAGCGCAGGTTATTAAAAACCGGGGGGTAGAAAATGTTGACACTGAGCTTTGTCGAAGTGTTCACATTGAGCGAAGCCGAAATGCGCTAGGGCATGGCGTATCAGAAAATGCTTGTGGAGATGGTCTGGCGGGGGCAGCAATGTCTAGCCAAGAATCTATGAAGCAGGAAATCTTAAATGCGAGTTTAAGAATCACCGTTGCTTTAGCTCGGTGATTATGTCAATTATTAATCTTCTTCGATCGGCAATCCAAAACGGACTTTTCCTTTGCCAAAATAGCGCCCAAATTGTAGCTCATATACTTCATCTTCATCTTGGGTTTCTACTTTGAGATCCGATCGAGGATAACTAACACACAATAGAGCATAACCCTGAGCTTGGAGAGCGGTAGATAGACCCATGGCCTCTGGTTGATAAAGGTCGCCGGATATTACCCGCACTGCACAGGTAGTGCAAGCTCCATTCCGACAGGCAAAGGGGAGGCGCACTCCTTGGTTTTCGGCACTGTGGAGAATGTAACGATCGCTCGGAACTTGAACGTTATAAGTAATATTAGTGGTGCGATCTAAAATTTCGATTTGGTAAACAGTAGTCATAGCAAAATTGGGTAATTTGTATTTTAAAGGTGCAAAGCCTTACATCCCTACCCCTGTTCACTTTAGCTTAATTGGACTACGGGTTGGTCGTTAACCAAGATTTCCCCGGTGAGGAGATCCCGGACTGTAATCCTCAAGGAACATTGACGGTCTACCAGAAATTCTATTTTAAGCCGATCGCTCCCCGGATTACCCAAGGGATCAAGACGGGCAATGGTTCGGGAATTATCATTGAGAATTTTTATAGCAGCCACTCCAGCACTTTTTTTGGTAATGAGGCGATCGCCTTCAAAATATACCTCGGTTCCCTGCTCCTCAGCCCCTAGTTCCGCAATAATCAACTCAATACTAGGTTGATTTTCCATCGATGCTCCCAAAACTAGAGTTACTGGGGTAGTCATGGGGTAAGGTTGTCCTGCTTTGATTAAGGGGTGCCAACTATGACAGTTTTGCTTACGGTTCCAATAACGAATGCCGTAACTATGGTAGAGAAAATCTTGGACTGTGATGCCCTGTCCTAGTTGCAAGGCGCCTTGAGCGATCGCTGTCAGGGGTTGATCAGATTTAATTTTTTCTGGACTAAAGTAACCCCCAATCCAATCCTGTACCGCTGGAATCTGGGTAGTTCCTCCTACTAATAATACTGCTTCTATATCTTCGATTTCCACCCCTAAGCGCCTAGCCTGCTGGAGGAGCTGGGTCATGACATTATCTAGCTGATTAAAAAAATCATGAGTAGTAAGAATTTCTACAAACTGGGAGCGATCGAGCTTTAGTTCATAACTATCAAAAGTCTGTTCATTAAAATAAACTTCAGTGGCTTCTAGGGTACTAGAAAGCTGAATTTTTAGTTTTTCTACTAATCTTGTAGTCAAAGGTGTGGAAGGAACTCCTTGCTGCTGCCCAAAATATTCTAGCAGCCAATCATCAATATCTGTTCCCCCCAAATTCTGCCCTACCTTTCCCAACACCTTAGCAGTTTTGACCTTTTGCCTAGAGTTATCCCCCAACTGCTGATTGCCCCACTTGAGGATAAACCCCATTGGTTTCTGCGCCGGAGATGAATCTAGTTTTACCAAAGATAAATCCAAAGTTCCTCCCCCAAAATCCACCACTAAGATTAATTTCTCCTGAGTGGCTCCATAGCCCAAAGCAGCAGCGGTTGGTTCATCTAAGAGGCGAATTTGGGCGATAGGTAAATCTTGGCAAATCCCCAGCAACCAATAGCGATAGGCATCAAAACTATCCACTGGCACAGTCAAAATCAATTCTGGCGTAACTTCACCAGTTAATAAATCCTCTGGGAACTGGTTAATAATAGTTTCTAAGAACCACTTTCCTATCTGCTCAAAAGTAATATTTACCCCGTCTAGCTCCGGTAAAAATCCTTGGATATCTGCACCAATACCCCGTTTGAATCGCCGAAAAAAACGAGAATCTGTCGTAATATCTAAACCTCGATCGCTCACAGCCTGCCCCGCTACTACTTCTCCCCGCTCTGCTCCCACCACATAGACTAGACTAGGAATAATCGATGGATTGCTCCCGATAATTTGAGATAATCCAGAAAAAGTGATTACCTCTGACCGCTGTGCCAATTCATTCCAGCGAGTGACTACAGTGTTGCTAGTACCAAAATCGATGGCGATCGCATTAGCGTTACGTAGCAATATCGTACTCATAAAGATAAAGTAGATTTAGGTTTTATTAACTATCTGGACTATATTAGATATCATCATAAATATTTTTTTGACAAGCACATCTATCAATAACATGTAGTGGTCAGCTATTAATTAGTTTAATACTTGGAGTGAGTGAGGCAGGAACGTGGTTAGATTTATTCCCCAGTTTAAAGGTTCAGGAGCTAAAGATGATGGTTCAGTACCTCCAGAATTAGATTCAAAATCAAACTTGACAAGTCCAGAAGAGATTAGCACCAACGACTATTTGGCGGGTCTTTATGGAGAAATCAAGCCGGAGGCAGAAAAATCTAGCCAGCCTATGATTCTTGATCAGCATTCTGCGGCCCAGACTCCTGATAACAGTAGCCAGAGAAAATTCTTATGGCCTCAAGTCTGGAGACTTACCCTAGAGGGTCTAAAAAATACAGGCAATATTCTAAGGTTTCGATTCGTGAAGGGTAGGTGGCGCTGGTATATCTTAGGAACCCTAGCGTTAGGCACAGCAGGGGCGGCAACTGGGGCTTACTGGGCATGGTTAGAGGTGGAATCTAGCATCCCCAATCATCAAATCCATGAAAGAGTAATGAAATATGTCCGATCGGGCGCTGTCACAATCAAAGCTAGTGATGGGCATATTATTCATCAGTCAGGCCCAGTCACTCAAGAGCAGCTAAAATTTGCCCAAATCCCCCCCCGCCTCAGTCAGGCTTTTGTGGCGATCGAAGACCGTAGGTTCCGGGAGCATGACGGTGTAGATTACCAAGGGATTGTCCGAGCGGTGGCTTCTAATATCGAATCTGGTCGAGTAGTGGAAGGGGGTAGTACTATTACTCAGCAATTGGCTAGGATTATCTTCCTCAACCAAGAGCGTACCTACTGGCGGAAGTTACGGGAATCTAGGTTAGCCCAAAAAATTGAAGAGAATGCTACCAAAAATGAAATTCTCGAAAGATATCTAAATTTAGTCTATCTTGGCTCTGGGGCTTACGGGGTAGCGGATGCTGCTTGGGTATATTTCAGTAAACCCGTTAATCAGCTAACCCTAGCAGAAATGGCCACTATTGCTGGCTTGGCTCCTGCACCTACAGAATATTCTCCCTTGGTTAATAAAGATGCTGCCAAAAGAAGACGCAATCTAGTATTGCAGCAGATGGCCGAGAGTGGTTTTATTACCCCCGCCGAAGCAAAAGAATCGATCGCCTCTCCCCTAGAAGTGAAGCCTAGTCCCCACAAAGCTACAGTACAGGAGGCATCCTACTTTGTGGACTACATTAAAACAGAACTGCCTAAGTACGTCACCCCAGAAACCCTAGCTAATGGCGGCTTGACCATCGAAACTACTCTAAATCGGCCTTGGCAGCAAGCAGCAGAAAAAGTTATCCAAGAAACCGTGGCAGAGAATGGCCAGTCCGATGGTTTTAGTCAAGCAGCAATGGTAGCGATTGATCCCCGCAATGGAGAAGTTAAAGCCATGGTGGGGGGAATTGATTACCAAAAGCAAAAGTTTAACCGGGCAACCCAAGCTATGCGTCAACCCGGCTCTACCTTTAAGGGTTTGTTGTATACCACAGCGATCGCCGCTGGATTGTCTCCCTATAAATCCTACTTAGATGCGGAGCTAACCATTGATGACTATAAGCCCAAGAACTATGGCGGTAAATTCCGGGGCTATGTTTCCATGAAGGATGCCCTGACTTCTTCTTTGAATATTGTGGCCATTAAAATTCTCTTAGATGTGGGCTGGAATCCAGTCATCACGCTCTCTAAAAAAATGGGAATTCAATCTGAACTTAAACCTACCTATTCCCTCGCCCTTGGTTCCTCAGAGGTAAACCTGTTGGAATTAACTAGTGCCTACGGGACTTTAGCTAATAAAGGTGTCCATCAATCTAGTCACGGGATCCGCCGGATCACCGATCAAACTGGCAAAATTATCTATGATGCTCCGGGAAGACCGATTCAAGCTATAGATAAAGATACAGCGGCAATTATGACCTGGATGTTGCAAGGAGTGGTGGATTCTGGAACTGGGAATGCAGCTAGTTTAGCCGATCGATCTGTGGCCGGCAAAACAGGGACTTCTGATGAATCCCGTGACCTCTGGTTTATTGGCTATATCCCACAGATGGTGACAGGGGTATGGTTAGGTAATGATGATAACGAGCCGACGTGGGGTATGAGTAGTGCCGCCGCCAGAGCTTGGGGAGTTTTTATGACTACGGCAGTTAAAGACTTACCACCTCAACCTTTTCCAGAATTACCTTCTTTGGAACGGGAAGCTAGTATTCAAGTTGAACCCATCCGTCCAGCCAAGATGAATACGGCTGCATTCTCTGGAGAAAGTGCTTCTGAAGGGAGAAGTAGTAGCCGAGAGCGTAATGAAAATAGTAGCGCAAATAATAATAACAACTACAGTAGTGGCAGTAGTGCTAGAGAAAATGATACTTATACTCCTCCTGCCGCCAGTAGCAATAGTTCCGTAGCCCCACCTGAAGTTAATAGTTCCCCAGAACCTGTAGCCGCAGAACCCCCTAGCCAACCTATCACCTCTAGTGATCCTATTGTTCCTAGTGAATCACCAGTAGCTCCTGTCCCTTCTGCCCCATCAGAGCCTGCTGCCTCTCCTGCTTCTGTACCTAGTCCCTAAAGGGAAAACTGGGGAAAACTTGGGAACCTGCTATTTTTGTTAAGATTGACAAATAGAATCAACCCAAAGGAGGGAATTTTAATGACACATATCATAATCCAAAATTTATTAATGGAAGTATCTCAAGCTCCAGGGACTCCTGTCTATTTCTATGGAGTCTACGCCCTAGGGTTTGTGGCAGCGGTAGTAATTGGCTCGATCGCTTGGTACAACTCAAAACGTCCTCCCGGTTGGGAAGATAAGGAACGCCCCGATATTATTCCTGAAGTTCAGGAACCGAAGGAATAGTCCTAGAATAATAATTTACAGCAATTTGTGTTCAGATAAGCGGTAAGAAAAACCCTCTAAATCTCCCTTGCAAAGGGAGACTTGAAGATCACAATCTTAGCTTACTAGATTACAATCTGCTGTAATTTCTTGGTAAGGATGTCTCCCGCTGTAGGGGGGCATCTTTATTTGTTCAGTACCATTGGCATAGCTTTGATATATTTCTGGAAAACTAAACCACTGTATAGCTGAAAAGCCGCATCCCAAGGCGTAGCTTCTGGGCGAGAAAGATGAAGATGCGGGGGGATATGCTTTAGAAATTCTCCAAAATCTATCGCAGTTTCTCCAAAGGTGGTGAAGTTTGACCACTGAGGTTTGCCGGGGAGACTCTGGTTAATAAAAGCTAATAGGTTATTCCAATTTGTTCTGACAGTGGTTTGGCTACTGGCTTGTTGAGGGGAAAAAAATACTCCCTCGGCAAATTGGTAGTGACGATCGCACAACCGGATAATGCTATTTCGTTCCGGCAAGTGTAGGTCACAGATTTGAATATAATCTAGGGTTTCTGTTTTGTGTTGCATCTGACGGCGCACATCTAGAGCGTATACTTCTTCAAACCAAGGCAGCAAACCCACTACCTGTTGGCTCACCTCTGACCATTGGAAACTCAGGGAACCTACCTGCCCCTGATCGTTGGCACAAATCACCGTGGGAGGAGCGTCGGATTTCAAATAATGTCCGGTAAATACATTAACTTGGTTAATATCTCCAGCCGCCGCCGCAAAACTAGGAATCCCCACCGCCTCTAATTGCTGCCGATAAAAGTTCATCTCTCCTACTGCCCCAGTCCGGTAGAGTCGCCAGCCAGTACTAGGTAATTGCAATCTGGCACTGTAGGCATCTAGTTGCATGATTTTGGCAAACTTTTGAGCTGCTAGTTGGCGCTGAGTTTGTTTTTCTTCAGGGGAACCACCCTCATCAATCCCCTCTAAGATTAATAATCCTAAGTTACTTCCGCCGGGATCAGTTTTGGCTTGGGCGATCGCTGATTGCCTCTGGACAGCTTCCCAATTTTCTAGCCGTTTCAATCCCTGCCTTGCTTGGTTCATCACCTTGGGGTTAGAGGGATCTTGGAGTAGCTGACGGTAGAGGGCTTGGGCTTTGGGTAATTTATTTGTCCCTTCATAGATTTGGGCTATATATAGCTGAATCAAAGGATTTTGCCGAGCAGAGGATTCTAGCTGCTGGATCAGCTTAGTGGCAGTCCGGTAATCTTTGATATTCATTGCTTGGGTAATATCTGGCAAGCTCATATTTCACCTAAGTTGATTTTGACAAAATTAACCACTTCTGAAAGTCCAGTTTTGGTTTTGAGATTAGTAAAAATAAAGGGCTTGGTTCCTCGCATTTTTTGGGCATCCCTCGCCATAACTTCTAGACAAGCGCCCACGTGAGGTGCCAGATCAGTCTTGTTAATTACTAATAGATCAGATTTAGTAATACCGGGGCCACCCTTGCGGGGAATTTTGTCTCCTGCCGCCACATCAATCACGTAAAGAGTGAGGTCTACTAACTCTGGGCTGAAGGTCGCTGCCAAGTTATCGCCGCCACTTTCTAGGAATACTAGATCAAGATCAGGGAAGGTTTTTTCTAGTTGGGCGATCGCCGCCATATTCATTGAGGCATCTTCTCTGATGGCCGTGTGGGGACAACCTCCAGTTTCTACTCCCAGGATGCGATCGCTACTTAGGGCTTCACTCCTCACCAAGAATTGGGCATCTTCTTGAGTATAAATATCGTTGGTGACGACAGCTAATTGATAATCATCTCGTAAAGCCTTACATAGGGAATCTACTAAGGCAGTCTTTCCAGAGCCTACAGGACCTGCCACCCCGACTC
Source organism: Coleofasciculaceae cyanobacterium OTE_70_metabat_329 (assembly GCA_031374985.1). Taxonomy (GTDB): domain Bacteria; phylum Cyanobacteriota; class Cyanobacteriia; order Cyanobacteriales; family JAAUUE01; genus JAAUUE01. The sequence goes on from JANMHD010000310.1 coordinate 8,824, forward strand.
TAAATGTACTCATAGTCCTCTTTTCTCCTTTAAAATGTATATCTAAAGTCTAAAATATATACTACTAGAGATGTGTTTTGCCGCACACCCCTAATTCTTTAGCCTTGTTATGTAATTTTACGTATGTAGTTTTACGCAAATTAATTTTGTTGGGCTAGAATAGCGGCATCTTTAATCACCAATATAAACTTTAACCCCAACTTAAGTCATGACTTCATCAACAATCTTTCAAAATATCGAACCCCATATTCCCATTGTGGGAGATGTGCATCGCAAAAGCCCGATCGCCTACGGAGCTACCCGCCTCGCAGTTAAGTCAGTTAATGCTGTACAAATGGCTGTGGCTGAGTCTTATATTAATGGCTTAGAAGTGCCAGATTCTGTCTTGCGATCGCTCTTTGATACTTGTATGCCCGTCTTTTTTAAGCATTTTCCTTCCCTCCTAGCTCCCTACGAATGGGTACTTACAGAAACCGATCGTACTGCCGAAGGTGGACGGGATTTAATGAAAATTCAGTACGACTTGCCGCAAACGATGCTGAACTCCATGTTGGGTGATGGCAAACTTATCTACCCTAAATACAGTATGGGACTATGGCAAAAAGGAGCAACCAATCTTGAAGAATCCCAGATTCATATGCTGGATGATGTGATTGAGAAGCTAGAAATCAAAGATGGCGATAATATCTTAGATTTTGGTTGTGGTTGGGGCTGTGTGGCAAATTATATTTTGTCTAAATTTCCTAATGTTAGGTTTACAGGGATTAATTTGAGCCATGAACAGTGTGAATATATGCGGCAGAAAATGCAAGACCCGGAAAGCTATCTAAATTCAGGAAGGTTTAGTCTCTACGAAGGAGATTTAAATGATGCTCAATTTACAGAGAAGTTTGACAAGATTCTGTCGATCGGGGTTTTTTGCCATGTAGGTAATTTAACTCAGGCTTTCCAAAAACTGGCCTCTTTCCTGAAGGATAATGGTCGGGTTTTTATTCATATTATTACTGTGCGGACTCCCAACAATATATCTAGTGTTTTCACTCACAAATACATTTTTCCCCACGGTCGCTACTGGAAATATGATGCGGTTCCTAGTTGCAATAAAGACCTAAAAACCGTTGAGCAATGGTATCTCAATGGAATTAATTACTCCACAACTTTTGCTAATTGGCTCAAAAACTTTGATGATTCTCAGGCGATCGTCAAGGATTTAAACTACAACATGGATTATGCTAAATTTCGCCGTATCTGGCGGTTTTATTTAATTTGGTTTGTGTCTAATTTTGCCAGTTGCGATGGTGAATATAACGGTAATGGTCAATATCTCATGGTTCATGCCTAGGGAGTTTTATTGATCATTTTCTCTGAGAATATCAAGGTAAAGCTGCATCGCTTTCGGGTTGAGTTGCAATTAACGCTTTCTCATCAGCCCCGCCGTGATTCCCAGAAATCCTAGACCAACTAAACCTGCTAGGGGATTTTTTCCTACTCCAGTTACCCAATCTGGAGCTATTCCCGTGTAGGTAATCAGATTACCCACATTGATTAGATAATAACCCCCAACTAGGCCGGCATGGAGGCCGATCGATAAACCCAGTCTGCCCTGCGATCGCTCTTTTGCCCAGATCAAAATTAAACCCAATAGTACCAAACCCGGAAACTGGGGCAGACTTTTTAGCATTGCCTCTAGAGGCTTCAAAAAATGTAGCGTGGCAAAAACTAAAGTATTTATCCCCAAGCTAGTCTGGAAACTATAATCCCGACGCAACTCATCCCAGAGCCACCCCCGAAATAGTAACTCTTCGGCAGTTCCCAGAGCTAGAGACATCAACAATGCCTCTAGAATAATTTGCAAAAAATTCTGCCCCGGAGCTTGCCAAGTTACCCATCCCCACCAATTTTGGAAAATAAACATTCCCCCTACTAAAGCTACTCCAATTCCCCAACCTAGGCAAATTAGTCGCCCATTAATCCAACTTGCTTCTAAGCCATACCTAGTCATGAGTTTAGGCTCTTGATAAACTGTCTTGCCCCACCAGCGGAGAAGAAGGATAAATTCTAGATAAAGTAAGACTAAAGTGAGAATTGTTACCAAGTTTTGGTCTGCTACTAGCAAGTAAATGGGGGCAGCTAAGGGAAGCCAGACTAAAAGTAATAAAATAACAAAAATACCCAATCGTTTGATTACTGGGTAGTGGGCGATGGTTTGGTAGTTAAGTTTCACTAGACAAGAAGGTCACATTTTTAATCAGAATCTGCCGAGTATTACGTAGTACATTCTGAATTTTCAAGAATTATTCATCTGGTTCGATCGTACTCATCAAACCATGATTATTTAAGGTTTCACTATAAAATTCTGCATGTTCTTGGGCGCAGGCGATCACCAAGGCAATACCATTCTGGTGAGCCTCCATCATGATACTAACTGCTTGGGGCTGGGTCAAACTGCTAACGGTTTCTAATAAGACTCGCACCACATACTCCATCGGGTTAAAGTCATCATTGTGGAGTAGGACTTTATAGCGTGGAGCCAGCTTACGGACTGTAGAAGGTTTTTGGATAGTTTCAACAGACACGGCTTTCCTCTAGAATTGATTCTAAAATTAATAGATGATTTTTTACAAAGATACTAATAATCGTAACATAATGTTGAATATTTTTCGCCGATATTGGCAAGTTGGCATTCTGAGTTTTGTTTTGAGCTTTATTGTAAACCTACTTCTAGTTGCCTGTATTTTCCCTATCAATCAATCTCCAGCAATTTCTCCCGAAGTTAGTAAATCCTCCCTAGACTCTTTATTAATTGGAGCAGCAGCTAGTCTCCAACAAGTATTGCAGGAAATTACTCCCCTCTATCAAACAAAGGTAACTAATCAGAAGCTAGACTACAATTTTGCTGCCTCTGGAACTTTACAACAGCAAATTGAGCAGGGCGCTCCGATCGATGTGTTTATTTCTGCCGCTGCCAAAAAAATAGACGCACTACAACAGAAAAATTTATTACTTGCTGGAACTCAGCGTAATCTACTCACCAACCAATTAGTTTTAGTAACACCCAAGCAGGGCGCAGTTGTCCTTACCGAAAGAGCGCGACTGACCCGACCCGCTGCTCGATGTCCGCCATCATCTTGTTGTAGCCCGGCGCGCCTATGCCGCCGTAGCGCCGCTTGAATTCCGCTTCCGGCATGAACTCCGGCAGGTCTGA
>JANMHD010000351.1:0-6094 GCA_031374985.1 Coleofasciculaceae cyanobacterium OTE_70_metabat_329
GCTAATTTCATCTTAATTATTTATAGTTGGAAAACTCTGCCCGAAAAAATACCTGTACACTTTGATTTTTCTGGGAAAGTAACTGGCTATGGTTCTAAAGACACTCTTTGGATTTTATCCCTTAGTTCTATATTTTCTTACTTTCTCCTAAAAATAATTAGCCGCTATCCCCACACTTTCAATTATCCTTTCCCCATCACAGCCGAAAACGCCCCAGCCCAGTATCGGATAATCCTAACGATGATGTATTGGCTGCGGGCAGAAATGATTTGGCTTTTTACTTTGATTCAATGGCAGATCATCGTCGCTGCAACGTCCCCTAGTTATCCCCCAAATTTTTTACTGATCTTATTACCATCCGCAGGGATTTTTATCACGATCGCCTTCTATTTTGCTAAAGCCTTCCAAGCTAGGTAATCAATATAAACGACTCAAAACGTAATCCGTAAGATCAATTAAACTTGGCGGGGTTCTAGCGATCAATATTGCTCCTACTGTCTCTACAAAACCTTTACATAACTCCTGGTAATACCACCCCTACTTGATTATTGAAAATTTCCATATCTTTTTGATCCTTTTCATCAAAACTAGCTTGGAAGTAGTCAGGAACATTGGGCCAATCAGCAGGATTATATTCGGGATGATCACCGGGTTTACGTTTATTCACTAGCTGGGTCACTCCTAATAATTCTCCATCAGAACTCATAACGGGCATACACAAAAGACTACAGGTGCGATAGTGAGATTCTTGGTCAATTCTTCTGGCCATATGGGAACTAGGATGAGTATAGAGATCAAACCCAATATTGAGAGACTGACCAGTTTTTGCCACCATCCCCACAAAACCTTCGCCAATGGGAACCCGTGCTTCCATCAGAGAGCCGTCAGCTTGGGGAATTTGTGTCCAGAGAATTTCTCGGTGCTGATCGATCAGCCATAGGGTACTACGATCGGCATTGGTGAGCTTTTTCGCCGCCTGCATAACTTTTTGGAGCATTTCCTGTTGGTTGCCACTACTTTGGCTGACCACACTGATAGCTTGGTAGAGAGGATCGATCGCTTGGCGCTGTTCCTCGATCGTCCGAATTTCTCGATGGAAAGATTGAAAGGCTTGAAGAATAGGTAAGAAAGCATTAGCTCTCTCTTTGAGCTGATCAGCATCCTCTTGGGCAAAGCCCATTGGTTCTACCTGCTCTACTAGCTCCATATCCTTAGGAGGATTGGGTTTGAGTTTATTTAAGAGGCGGATAATCCCTACCAGTCCTCCCTGTTGATTAACGATGGGGAACAGCAGGAGACTATGAATCATGTAACCCCCGGCTTGATCGATGCCTGTTTGGATCAGGGGATCATTAAAACTACGGGGCTTATTAGTTGCCTTCACAGTTTTGGATACCATAATGGTGCCAGCGATGCCCTGGTTAGTCGGAATTCTCACCTCGGAAGGAGAGCCATCACTACTAGATTCCAAAAATAACGACCATAGCTCTTTTTCTGCTTCACTCAGTACAAATATATGAGCCTTATCTGCCCCAAGTAGCTTAGTCAGAGAGGTACTAAAGAATTGCAACATATTGTGCAGAGTGCTGTAGAGAGCCTCGTCTCCATTGCGATCAAAGGCAGTACTCAAGACCGCCAAAGACTTATGAACAGCTTCCCTCGGTTCAATTTGTGCCAGTTGTTTCAGGGTTTCGTGGGTTTTCACAAATTGGAGAATAACTCCCACCCGTTCGTTAAACACTTGCATAGATTGCCGATCGTTTTTATCAAAACTAGCCACAAAATAGTCCGGCACATTAGGCCAATCTTCTTTGCTATATTCTGGATAGTCCCCTAGCTTGCGCTTATTCACCAACTGAGTCACCCCTAGGAGTTCTCCCTCTGGACTAAGAATGGGCATACACAACAGGCTACAGGTACGGTATTTAGTCTGTTCATCGGTGCGCTTGGCATTGGCAGCATCGGGGTGGTCGTAGAGATCGAAGGGAATGATCATAGGTTCTCTGGTTTCCGCCACGTGACCCACAAAACCTACCCCAATCTGCGCCCGAATTTCTCCCCGTCCCGGTAATTCTGTCCACAGATCCCCCCGGTCATTATCGGCCAACCATAGGGTACTGCGATCGGCATTCATTAGTTTTTTCGCCGTATTCATTACCCGTTGGAGAATGGCCTTGGTATCCAGATTAATCTGGTCTAGCGATCGAGTCGCTTCTGCTAGAGCCGCCGTTGCTCGTAACTTTTTCGTAGCTTTGTAGCAAGATTGTAAACTTTCTAAAACTCGGCGAATAGGCACTACACACTTAGCCAACCGTTCCAAATCTAGGCGAGTAAAGCCCCTGGGTTTAATTATCAACCGCCCATCATCGGGGGAGGGCTGCATTTTATTCAGGAGTTGAATTACGGCTACTACCTCTTTTTCTTCGTTGAGGATAGGGAAAGCTAACATATTTTCCGTGCGGTAGTTAAAGCGGCGATCGGTCTCCCTTACCCTTTCCGAGCGGGGATCTTCGTAAACATTATCAGGAATATTAATTACCTTTTTGGTCAGAGCCACTTGCCCCGCAATCCCTTCTCCTATCCGCACTTGGATATCTAAAAATTCCCCCGCCTCATTCTGAGCTACCAAAGACCACAGTTCAGTTTTATCTTCATTGAGCAGAAAGATGGTAGTACGATCGGCGCTGAGGAGTTTACCAATCCGGGCGGTGACATCCCGCAACACTTCATACACAGCTTGGGCAGAGCTTTGATCTTCAGAATCTGTATCACTCTGGGATAGGAGGTCTACTTGGGAAACCAGTAGTTTTCGCTCAAGTTCGGCTAGGGTTTTGAGAAATTCTGTATCGTTGGGTTCTAGGCGAGTTTGAACTAAGGCGATCGCTCCCTCAATCCACTGGAGATTGAAAATCGCCTCATAAATTCGGTTATGGACTTTTAATTTGCCCTGCTGTTTGGTGACTAGACCTAATAATTCCAACTCTCCCTGCTCTGGGCTATTGTTCAACAACACTCCATCCTGCTGAAGAATTTGTTGATAAATCCGCAGTAATTGCAGACTCCGTTGTTGATTGTGGCAGAGGCGATCGCCCATCTGCCGAATTTCCTTGAGGTCGCTACGCCGTTCCCAGTTATTAATAATTTGACTCTGGACTAACCTCTCAACCCAACTAGCTTCACCCCCCACCGATGGCGAGTCCGGGGCATCAATTAGTACCTTACAAAGTTTTTGAGTCAAAAAAGGCTGCCCACCAGTCCACTGCAAGACCAGTGCCAGCAGTTTCTTGTAGTTAGGGGATTTTTCCTTTAATCCTCTGGCAATTTGGACTCCATTATTTGCAGCATTATTTTGCAAGGGGTCTGAGACATTTAAGAACATATATGCAACCTGAAGTATCTAGGTAGGTATCCGCAGCATTTTTTAATTTTATAGCTGGAATCAAAAAAGAGACAATAAATTGTTAATTCTCTATCTTATATTCTCATCTCTGGTAGCTGAATATTTTGGCGGTCTCAAGGAAATAATTTTTTGTTAAGAATATTTTCCTTAATACTGACTTTCCGAAAGCAGCTAAATTTTGGAAGAAGTAGAAGAGAGGGGCTATAGATACAAAAATTAGAGGATGGGCAAAGTAATGATCAGAGTAATACAGAGATTTTTAGGACATATTGGTTTAGGTTTAGCCCTAGCAATATTACTAGCCGCCGATTTCAGTATTCCAGTTCAAGCCTTGAATCCTGGCCAACCGTCTATTTTGTTTTCCCCGTCTAGCCAAAAACCTACCCTCCCGATCTTTTCCAATCAATCACCCCCTAATTTACCTATTACTCGCCCTGATCGATCGTTCCCCAATCTCCTAATTCGCCCTCAAGTCACTCTCCCTTCTTCTCCAGCTAATGATCAGTTTGAAGCTCAAGACGCTCCTCTTGAGGAGCCAGAAGTTAAGAAAAATATTGTCATTTTTTGGGATAACGTAGCCTTAAATGTCATACGTAATGCTAGACCGGGACCTCCAGTGGTGGCAAGAGTTTTGGCGATCGTCCATACAGCCCAGTACGAAGCTTGGAGCCAGTACGACTCCAAAGCAGTGGGGACTTTGTTGGGCGCCAAGTATCGCCAGCCGGTAGAACTAAGAATAGAGAGCAATAAGGCCACCGCCATGAGCTATGCTGCCTACCGAGTTTTGGTGGATCTGTTTCCAACTTTCTCTAGAGATTTTGCTAGAGGCATGGGGGAGTATCATCTTGATCCCAACCTGACTACCACTGACCCCAATACCCCGGCTGGGGTGGGCAATCTAGCGGCAGCGTCTATCCTTGCCTATCGCCATGCTGATGGGGCAAATCAACTGGGCGATCGCCATCCCGGTGCCTACAGTGACTACACCAACTATCAACCAGTCAATTCCCCAACTCAGGTGAATGATCTTAATCATTGGCAACCTCTACTTACCTCTAATGGCAGTTTTCAAGGTGGTTGTGTGCCGGGGCAAGGAATCCCAACTTTGCAAACCTATGTAGGCGCCCACTGGGGTTTGGTGATTCCCTTTGCCCTTGATGATGGAGAGGCGATCTCATCCACAATCCAGCCCGCTCGTTATCCCTCCCCAGAATTTACCCAACAAGCCCAAGAAATTCTAGATATCAGTGCTAACCTAACTGACAAACAAAAAGCTATCTCAGAATACTGGGTAGACGGGCCTGCCTCTGAATTACCACCTGGTCATTGGGCCTTGATCGCTCAACTAGTTTCCCAACGCCGTCACCACACTCTAGATGATGATGCCAAACTCTTCTTCGCTGTCAGCAATGCCAATTTAGATGCAGGGATTTTAGCATGGAAAATTAAGCGTACCTATCATTCAGTTCGACCTATCACCGCCATTCGGGAACTTTTCCGGGGGAAAAAGGTAAGAGCTTGGGGTGGCCCCGGTAAAGGTACGGAACTAATCAACGGCGAAGATTGGGAACCCTACCAAGACCGGTGTTTTGTCACTCCAGCTTTCCCGGAATTTATTTCTGGTCACAGTACCTTTAGTGCTGCTTCGGCAGAGGTGCTGAAATCCTTTACTGGTAGTGACGACTTTCCAAATTTACACACAGTCCATGATCTTAGGTTAGGCAATCTCCAAAACCCGATTAAGCTCCAGTGGCGGACTTTTTCTGAGGCTGCGGATGAGGCGGGTATTTCTAGAAGATATGGAGGAATTCACTTTGCCCAGGGTGATCTGGTCGGGCGGGAGTTGGGGCGCAAGGTGGGGGCAAGGGCATGGGCTAAAGCCCAGCGGTTCTTTGCGGGGAATGCTGCCCCTGTGAATGAGATGAGTTAGGAGGTTGTCATAAAAGGCTGGGTGAGATGACGGTTTAATGAAGATTTTCTAAATCAGCTAAATCTTGAAGCCTGCCAGAGGCTAATTTGTTTTTTCTCAGATTATCAAGATCGATGAAGTTAACAACAATTCCATTTAGAAGGACTTCTATTTTTGAATCATAACAGGTTAGAAAATCAATACCATCAGGGGTGGTAATTAAATCAATACGATTAGGAGGATAGCCAAGTCGGATAATTTGGTCTGGTGCTTGAAAATCTTCTGGTGTTAGTCCCAAACTGCCAAAGCCGAACTCCGTTAATGCTGCTACTAATTTTTGAGAGTTTTCTTGACTAATTTCAATTCAGATATCAATATCTTTGGTATAGCGGGGGTGTCCATGTACTGCTACGGCATAACCACCGATGACTAGATATCTAACTTGGTTGTCGTTTAATAATTGTATAAACTCTTTGAAGTCTTGGTTGAGCATTATATCTATATTGATGAAATTCTTGGCGAATTTGTTCGAGGGTTTCTAGGCGTTTTTGAGGTGTTTGTTGTTGCCAGTAATGGAAGTCATTGGTTTGTTGTTTGATGGTGGTTTTTGTGATGATTTTTTCCATAGGAGAGGGTTTGGGGTTAAAGATAGTTAGCATAATTTTCTATTTAACGTGAGTTCGGTTTAAGCAAAAGCCCTGAACCTAAGCCTAGAGAAGTTCCCTGAGCGAAGTCGAAGGGATAATTTTCGCTATCAATGCAGATACTCGATCAAAGATTTGCAG
>JANMHD010000372.1:0-12961 GCA_031374985.1 Coleofasciculaceae cyanobacterium OTE_70_metabat_329
GCTTAGAACTGCCCCTACGAGCTTGCCATCCCGCATAATTGGCACACTCAGTAAAGCAACAGGAAAAGAAGATTTGCTGGGCTGAAGCTTAACCGATGAAAGAATTGGTTGAGGCGATCGCTGTAATTGTGAAAAATAATCTTTTTCATTAAAAACACTATTAGGAACAGCAATATTATCAATATTAAGAATGATTTTTCCTGTCTCATCTAGAATACGAATATGTCGAAATTCAGGAAAGATTAGACTTAGATATAAGGCTCTCTGCTGTAGGGCATTATCCTGCATCGGATTAACTGCGGCTAACTCTGCAATACCATTTACAGCCGCTAAGCGTCTTTTATACCAATTATCAACTTCTACTGTTAAGTAACGAGATGCATCATTTAAGTCTAAACGAGCCGTGTTTTTGATCTCATCCACTACTTGATTACTTGATAGTACGATTAATAAAAGGGTAGGAACTGAGACAAAGGTAACTAATAGATTAAATAGGGTTTGTTTTAGCGATAGAGTACTGATGGCGGGAGGACGTTTAACCCAACGATGGATTTGTGAATGGGTCAGAATTAAGCTGGCAATAAGTGCATTGAAAATCCCATTAACAGGCTGCTTCATTAAAATAAGTGAAACTTGCGTCTGATCAACCTGCAAAATAACTGAGTAAAATAACCAGACCAGCGGCATTCCAATTACTAACCAAAAAAGAGCATCTAGCAAAACAATATTATTTTGCTGCCGTTTATGAAATAGCCAACCTACAAATAATGCTTCGGCGGTGAAAGTTAGAGTGGTATAGGGATGACGCCAGATCACATAAGTACAGTATCCAGCAATGAAACCGGCTAAGGTTCCCCATCTAACTCCATACAAACAAACCACAATCCAAACAGCGATCGAACCAAATAAAAAATCAATATCAAAGAATAAAGTCCAGCGGAAATAGTTTCCTAAAAAACCAGCTATCATCAATAAAACTAAACTGATATCTTGCTGCCTGGAAGATAGCTTTGATGGAAAACTTTTTACTGAATTCATTATCGCTTTTCTCAAATGTCTTCTTTTGGTATAGTGCCTTACACTTTAGTCTAAACTACACCTAATCCTGCACCAGGGAATATAAATATAATTTAACCACAATTAACCCCTAATCTTAATCTTAGTCTCTTATATCTACTTAGGCGGGTTCATTATTTGGTAGTGCTACGGTAATGATTTTGGGGTTTAGGATACACCGCACAATCGGCGGCAGATACTAACGTCCTTAGCACTAACCCTTATTCTCACCCAAAAGCTTAATTTTGTTAGTTTTAGGAGTCTAAAATATGTTTCGTGTTTGTAAATTAGCATTGCTAGCGACTGCCCTTTTAGTAGCTACACCAATTGGAGAAGCAGTGGCAGCAACTTTATCAGGCGCACGTCCAATCGTGATTGGCCATCGGGGAGCTAGTGGCTACCGTCCAGAACACACTTTGGAAGCTTATCGGTTAGCGATCGAGCTAGGGGCAGATTTCATTGAACCAGATTTAGTTCCTACCAAGGATGGTATTCTGATTGCTCGTCATGAAAATGATATTTCTGGAACTACCAATGTCGCCGATCGTCCTGAATTTGCCAGCCGCAAAGCGACTAAAATGATTGATGGAGAATCAGTAACGGGTTGGTTTACCGAAGATTTTACCCTTGCAGAAATCAAAACTCTCAGAGCCAAGGAACGTCTGGGATTTCGTGATCAATCTCGCAATGGTTTATACCAAGTTCCTACTCTTCAAGAAGTAATTGATCTAGCAAAGCAAAAGAGCAGGGAAACAGGCCGGACTATTGGCATCTATCCAGAAACAAAACATCCTACCTATTTTCAGTCTATTGGCCTGCCTCTGGAAGATAGATTACTCAAGGTTTTGCAAGATAATGGTTATTCTGGGCCGAACGCTGCTGTGTTCATTCAATCCTTTGAAACAGCTAATCTTAAATACTTACGCTCCAAAACAGACTTACCTCTAGTTCAGTTATTCGATGAGCGTGATCTTAAGCCCTACGATTTTGTGGTCAGTGGTGATACTCGTACCTACGGAGATTTAACCTCTCCAGTAGAATTAGCTAAGATTGCCACCTATGCCAAGGGAATTGGGCCCTACAAACGCTTAATCATTCCTACAAGTGCGGATGGAAAACTCATGGCTCCCACTTCTTTGGTGAGTGATGCCCATAAAGCTGGTTTGATTTTGCATCCCTATACCTTCCGTAATGAAAGCCGCTACCTAGCTCCAGATTATAATGGTAACCCAGAAGCTGAGTATGAACAGTTCTTCAAACTAGGTGTTGATGGCTTGTTTAGTGACTTTTCAGATACTGCCGTTGCTGTGCGGAATCGTGTAGCTGTAGGTCCCAATCAAAGACATATGCATATTGCCAATTCTTTATTGTCCTCTAGGCTTTCCCGTTAGCAAAAGACTGAGAACAACGCAAAAATAGGGTAACCATGAAGGTCGCCCTATTTTTGTTATAAATTTTCCGATTTATGCCGTGAACCATCGGGTAAAATAACTCCTTCAATAAAAGCAGAACTTAGCTCATAATCACTCACATTAGCGTTTTTAAGATTAGCTCCAGTTAGATAAGCTCCTTCTAAATTTGCCCCACTCAAACTAGCATCTCGTAAATCGGCACCACTTAGGTTTGCGTGACTTAGATCTGCACAACTCAAGTTTGCTCCCCGGAGATTAGTACTATTAAGATTTGCCTGACTCAATTGAGCAAAACCCAACTTTGCATAACTTAAATTTGCCCCACTAAGTTTAGCTTGAGCAAGGTTAGCATTATCTAGATTGGCATAGCTCAAATTAGCATTACTTAAATCACTTTCCATCAAATTGGCTTGACTAAGATTGGCATGGGATAGATTAATTGCTACTAATTCAGCACCCGATGCCTCCAAGCCTCTCAGGGAAACATCATCTTCATTTAAATCCTGCAGTGCCAAAAATCTGGCATAACTAACCTTAACATCGTGAGCAGCATCGATCATACTCCAAGCTTGATAATGAAACTGTTTGCGGCGATCAGGAGTTTCCTTAATGAATAAAACTAAAGCCACCACTAAACTAATAGACTCAGCAGCATTAAAAGCCTTTCCTAATAAAGAATCAGTATCAACAACTACCACAATTGCTGTAAAAAGAATTGCTGAAACTATAGTAACTAACCAAGTTGGTGATCTCCAAAAAGCATTAATAAGTTTTTGAGGAATTTGTTTGAGAACTTCACCTAAGGGCTGCTCAAATATTTTGGTTTGAATTTGCTGATAACTAACAATGAAATTTTTAATAAGTTCTTGTAGGGTTTTGCTGTCTAACTGAACTGATATTAAGGTTTTTTTCTCTGGCTCTACGATAGTTTGAACTTCCTGAGATTTCTCTGGTAATTCAGATTTTGATGTTGAATCTTTCGCTAAAGTTGCAGTTTCTAGTTCGTCTGGGGCTGATTTTGGTAAGCTATCATTCTTCTCAGCTGGAACAACGTTAGGAGCAGATTCTTTCTCTATAACTTTTAGCAGCAACGTAGTAATGGCTGTATAAGTATCTAGCCAGGCTTTCTTAAGTTCGGGAGTCCAATCTTCTTGGAGATATTGCTCAAATGTTAATAATAAAGCTTCTCCGAAGGGTCCATAATATCTAGGAATTGCTCCATAGCCAACATGTCTACTTCCTAGAGCGTTGAGAACTGGCTCTAAATCTTCTAGATTGCGAAGATTTTCTACTACCATAACTAAGGAACTTAATAGCTTTTTCTGCTGATTTACCATATCAGTATTGGCAAACAGCGGCTTCATCTCTGAGTGATTTTCAAACAAATGTTCATAGAAGCTGGCTGCAAATTCATCAGCATGAGGTTTAATTTTCTCAAAACTTTGCTCTAAAAGTTCAACATTTAAAGACATATTTTGCTCCTGAATTGATAAGGGGATTATCTTACAAATTCAAATTTTCTAATTCTTCCTCTAGGGTGGTCATAAACTCTGTAGTATTATGAATACCCATTTCTGCCAGTTTTTTCCACTCTTCACTAGTGTAATCAAGATCAAGTCCCATCACTTCTTGAGTCCAGTAGGATAGATTTGATGGATTTTCCATAAGATCACTAGTGATTTTTAGAAGTTCTGTTCCTGAAATATTTGGTCTAGCTCTGGTTACTAAACAAAAAGAAAGGAGCTTGGCTAAATTGCTTTCTGGAGGAATTGATATCAGAAAAGCCATATTTTGGGCAAGTGACAACTTATCTAATTTCATAGAGTTCATTATTTATATTTATGCCATAGCCAAATCGTGGCTACAAGATATATACCTAAAAAGATCTGTTTTGAGGCTTTGTTGGTTTGTAATCCTAAAAACCTCTGCATTCTCATGGTTGTCTGGTGTTAGTATGCTAGCAGTATATTACTAATATCTAAAACATAGCGCAGAAGCAGGTTTTAAGTTTATTGCAGATGCTTCTTGGGAGATTAGTTCTATGGTATTTCCGGTTTTATCTGACCAAGTGGTAATGATTACAGGGGCATCATCAGAGATTGGGGTAGCGATCGCCCTTATCAAAGCCCTAGATTGGCCCGAAATCTCAACTACATTATGGGGCTGCCACAGAAGGTAATGTTATACTTTTTGAGAACTACCGCAAAGAGATAGAAAATCAGAGATGGGCAATTTATGGATTTATTAGAATACCAAGCAAAAGAACTATTTAGAGAAAAAGGTATTCCTACTTTGCCATCCCAACGGATCGATCAGCCCTCAGATGTGAAAGATTTATGTATTCCCTACCCAGTGGTGCTAAAGTCCCAAGTCCGGGCTGGAGGAAGGGGCAAGGCCGGGGGAATTAAATTTGTAGCCAATACTATCGATGCGATCGCTGCTGCTAGTAGCATTTTTAGCCTATCAATTATGGGGGAGTTTCCCCAAGTATTATTAGCAGAGGCGCAGTACGATACGGATCAGGAAATTTATCTAGCCGTAGTCCTCGATTATCAACTAGGCTTACCTGTTCTCCTAGGATCTGCCCAGGGAGGAGTCAATGTAGAGAAAGTGGTAGAGCAGATGCAGCAGGTAATTATTGATCAGCAGTTTTCCTCCTTTTATGCCCGGAGACTTGCCATCAAAATGGGGCTGACAGGACAATTAATTACCTCCGTTAGTCAACTTGTGGAGAAAATGTATCGTTTATTTATTGCCAAGGATTTAGAGTTAGTAGAGATTAACCCTTTGGCAGTTAGCTCTACTGGGGAATTGATGGCTTTAGATGGCAAAATTACTGTAAATGACCAAGCGATCGAGCGCCATGAAGACTTAATAGAACTAGCCGATAGTAATCTTCAAGTAAGTGATTGGAAACTAGGACTAGGACGCTGGAAAATTCTTAATTTAGAAGGTAATGTAGCAGTAATTTCTAACGATAATGGTCTAGGATTAGCCACCCTAGATTCTCTCTATCACGCTAAAACTAAACCTACTAGCTATCTAACCTTAACTGGTGATCATCTATCAACTCATCTCCAAGAAATTGCCGAAACTTTACCTCTAGATTTAGATCAAGTAACTCAGCTAAAGGGATTAGAAGTAGTTTTAATTAATATTGTTGGAAGTCGTGAATTAGTTGAAACTATCCAGCAGGTGATAATTCGCTATTTGCAAGTTCGGGGAGAATCCACCACAGCAACTACGGCGGTCGATCGTACGGAAAGACCAACTGCATCCCGATCAGTACGCAATCTGATCCGATCCAAACCCCTAGCTATTAATCGGTGTCCCCGCTTCGTGCTACGTTTAGTCAGTCCAGAAGAAGTAGTTCTTCCTGAAGATTTGCCTTTCTTACCTGTGGTCTGGATTGAAGATTTAGCAACAGCGATCGCCACCACAGCTACTTTTGCTAAGGGAAAAAAGTAGTAGGATGGAAAAATGAACTTAACCTCTAATAACAAAGTTTTAATTCAGGGCATCTCAGAATTATCAGAGCATAACTATCTTGCCCAAATGCAAGCCTATGGGACTAATCTAGCGGCGATCGTCACCCCTGGTCAGGGAGGGACTACCTTAGGAGGAGTTCCGGTTTTTGATCTGGTGGAACAGGCTGTTACTGCCATTCATAATATTGATATTACTTTAATTTTTAGTCCTGCTCATGCCGTGCTGGATGCGGCACTGGAAGCGATCGATGGGGGAATTCGCCAAATTATTATCATCACTGGAGGGATACCGCCCCTAGATATTGTTCGTCTCCTCAGAAAAGCAAGGGCAACAGCTACTATAGTGATTGGTCCCGGAAGTTTGGGGATGTTTATGTCAGACCGACTTTTATTAGGTATCCAAAATCCTCGCTTTTTTAGTCCGGGGGGGGTAGCGATCATTAGTTGTAGTAGTGGCTTAACTCAGGAAATAGCCCTAACCTTGACTCAAGCTGGATTAGGTGTATCTCTTAGTCTTGATTTGGGCAGAGACAATATCTTAGGGACGGATTTTTATCAATGTTTAGAATTTTTGCAAGCAGACTCCTACACAGAAGTAATTCTTTTGTTAGACCACAGCAATAGTGGCAATAACAATCTCTGTTTAGATAGCAGGCGAGAAATAGATAAGCCCATCATTGCTTATGTAGCAGGACATCTTCTGCCGGGGGAAAAGCAAGTACCAGAAATTGGCTCGTTGATTGCTAGTCAGTTTGCCAGCACTATTGCGACTACTAGCAATGCCAAGCTAAAAATTAATAACCTTAAAAAAGCTAAAATCCCTGTTGCTGATTACCCTCAACAAATTCCAGATCTAATCAAGAAAGCTCTATTACTGCGTAAGGCTGGGACGATCGAACCAACTACAGCAGGTTAAGTTCAATTGGAATTAAAAACCCCTCCTGAATCCCTATGCTAAGGCACTGCTCTGCTAGAGCTAGAAGGCATTTGAGTATCAAGAATTGTAGCTTAAGGAATCTAGCTTACTAATCTTTAAGTTATAGGCAAATAACTGTTCTATGATATCACTTGGAGACTAAAAAATAAGCAGATCTTCGTCTTGAAATTAAACTTGAAATTACAGCAGATCGCAATCTAGTAAGCTACGATCCTAATCCTTAAGTCTCCCTTTGCTCCAGCATAGCGGCACTTTGGTATGGAGATTTAAAGGTTTTTTTCTTGTCACTTATCTGAACACAAATTTCTGTAAAACAGATAAGGGCTTAAGCTCTTTGCTTCAATGGTTTCGATAGAGCTTAAGTTTTATTTTCCAATAGGATTACCTTAGGTAAAGACAAAAGAAACTTAAATAGTCATTATGGTATCTTAGACTACAAAAATATGATAGACCTAGCCCTAATATCAACGGATTGAATTATGTCGATATGAAGGAGTGAGGTTAGAAATACCATGTCAAAGCGCATTAACAGACGCAAATTTTTACTTTACGGTGGTGCTACCGTTGGTACAAGTATTTTCCTGAAAGCCTGTGGCGGCTCTCCCACAGCTAGTAGCAGTCCGGCTGCATCCCCTACAGGTTCCCCAGGCATGTCTCCTGCCGGTTCCCCCGCAGCATCTCCCGCAGGTGGTGGTGGAACTATCAAGGTAGGGATTCTCCACTCCTTGAGTGGCACTATGGCAATTAGCGAAAAGAGTGTAGTAGATGCTGAACAGTTAGCGATCGAAGAAATCAACGCTGCTGGTGGTGTTCTAGGCAAAAAGATTGAAGCGATCGTAGAAGATGGAAACTCTGATTGGCCTACTTTTGCAGAAAAGGCTAAAAAATTAATCGACCAAGACAAAGTAGTTGCTGTCTTTGGTTGCTGGACTTCCTCTAGCCGCAAAGCTGTACTGCCAGTATTTGAAGAAAAGAAACATATGCTCTGGTACCCTGTCCAGTATGAGGGTCAAGAATGTTCTCAGCGCATTTTCTATACAGGAGCAGCTCCTAACCAACAAATCGAGCCTTCTGTAGATTGGCTTCTAGAAAAGAAGGGTAAGGAATTTTTCCTAGTAGGTTCTGACTACGTATTCCCCAGAACTGCCAACACCATTATCAAAGCTCAACTAGAAGCTAAGGGTGGTAAGACAGTGGGTGAAGACTATCTTCCCCTGGGCAACACTGAAGTTACAGCAATTATTACCAAAATTAAAGCTGCTCTCCCTAACGGCGGGGTAATTTACAACACCCTGAACGGAGATAGCAACGTAGCTTTCTTCAAACAACTCCAAGGCGCAGGCCTCACAGCCGATAAATATCCAGTTATGTCTGTGAGTATTGCCGAAGAAGAAGTAAAAGCGATCGGCGTGGAATTCCTCAAGGGTCACTATGCTGCTTGGAACTACTTCATGACTGTAGATAGCCCTACTAACAAAAAGTTTGTAGATGCCTTCAAGAAAAAATATGGGAACGATCGAGTCACCAATGACCCAATGGAAGCCGCCTACATTGCAGTCTATCTATGGAAAGCAGCAGTAGAAAAAGCTAAAACTGCCGATGACCTAGATAAAGTAATAGCTGCGGCCTACGGCGCTACCTTTGATGCTCCCGGTGGAATGGTGACAATGAACCCGAACCACCACATATCCAAGATTGTCCGGGTCGGTCAAATCCGCCAAGATGGTTTATTTGATATTGTCCAAGCTACTCCCCAACCTGTAGTTCCTGTTCCTTGGAATCAATTTGTTACAGAAACCAAGGGCTTTGCTTGCGACTGGTCTGATCCGAAAAAAGGCGGTAAGTATAAGACATAAGAGGTAAAGGGGGTAAGGGAGGTAAAGAAGGTAAAGAAGGTAAAGAAGTTACAGGTAATGAAGAAATAATCTTCAGATAATTTTTTTTGGCTTTTGTCAAGCTTCATTAAATTTTCTTCTATTTTCTACCTCCCTCTACCTCCCCTTACCTTCCCCAAAAAACTTATTAGGAGAAAACAGTGCTTATTGTTCAAGGATTGTTAGAAGGTTTATTTAATGGTGTCAGCATCGGTGCTGTATTACTTATAGCTGCCCTAGGGTTAGCGATCGTCTTTGGGCTGATGGGCGTAATTAATATGGCTCACGGCGAATTTATGATGCTAGGAGCTTACACTACTTTTGTAGTACAGAATGTATTTAAGACCTTTGGCAGTCCTTGGGTAGAGGCTTATATTATCTTTGCCCTGCCTGTAGCTTTTTTCTTGACGGCGGGGTTCGGAATTATTCTAGAACGGGGAGTAATTCGCTACCTCTATGGTCGTCCCTTAGAAACTCTACTGGCAACTTGGGGAGTGAGCCTGATTCTGCAACAGTTTGTGCGGAGTGTGAACGGGGTAATTATTATTGGTCTGGTGCTATTTTCTGCCCTGTTTTTTGGGGGATTGTGGTTTATTTCTAAGCGAGCAGATTACGATCGCATCAAAACCCTCGTTTGGACAATCATGCTTCCAGTTTGTCTAGGCATTAGTGGAGTTATAGGTTTTATTCTGGCTCAAACTTTCAAACTTACGGTAACAAAGCCTTGGTTTGGGGCGCAAAACGTCGATGTGACAGCTCCGGCTTGGTTGCGGGGCGGGGTTAAGGTATTCGGAACTTTTCAAGTCCCCTATGCTCGTCTATTTATTATTTTTCTGACTGCTGCTTGTATGCTGGGAATTTATTTATTCTTACAAAAATCCCGTTGGGGATTAAGAATTAGATCTGTCACCCAAAACCGCACCATGAGTTCTTGCTTAGGTATTCCCACCCAGCAGGTAGACTCCTTGACCTTTGCCCTTGGGTCAGGATTAGCTGGAGTAGCAGGTTGCGCCATTAGTCTCTTGGGTTCTGTTGGTCCAAATACAGGGCAGAACTATGTGGTAGATACTTTTATGGTGGTGGTAGTTGGGGGCGTGGGTAAACTGGCGGGTAGTGTGGTAGCGGCGATCGCTATTGGGACAATTAACTACTTTGTCGGTTCTGGGACGATCGCTTTATTAGTCCAACCCATTAAACCCCTAGCAGATTTCTTTACTTTCTTCGCCACCGCAAGTATGGCAAAAGTCATGGTATTTTTCTTGATTATTAGCTTCCTACAATTCCGTCCGGGGGGAATCTTCCCGCAGAAGGGTAGGACTGTGGATGCTTAGAGGAAGGAGGTACAGGGAGATAAGGGGAGGTACAGAGAGTCTGAAAGTCTGAAAGTCTGAAAGTCTGAAAGTCTGATCGCCCCCCTTTTGTTGGCTTTGCCTTCCCGTTAGGGTAGGGGGGTTGGGGGGATCATCTCCGGGGTGAAGGTAATGAAGTTAGCGGAGGAGTTATGGCGATGAATCTGGGTAGTCGGTTGAAGGAGAAATCTGGAAAAAATCTGTTATTGGAATTAGGGATAGTTGCAGGAGTTGCCCTAGTTTTGATATTAATTGTGCCTTTATTTGTGCAGGGGTTTCGGCTGAATTTACTAGGAAGATTTCTGGCGCTGGCGATCGCAGCTTTGGCAATTGATCTAATTTGGGGTTATACGGGATTACTAAGTTTAGGTCATGGGGTATTTTTTGCCCTAGGTGGCTATGCGATCGCCATGCATCTCCAATTAGCTCCTTTAGAACCGGGAAAAATGCCCGAATTTATGAATCTCTACGGAGGAACAGAATTACCATTTTTTTGGCAGCCTTTTAGTAGCTTTGGGTTTAGTGCGATCGCTGTTCTCCTATTTCCCCTAGTTTTGGGATCAATTCTGGGTTATCTAGTATTCAGAAACCGGATTCGGGGGGTATATTTTTCTATCCTGACTCAAGCCGCCACGATCGTCTTTTTCAACTTTTTTAATGGGCAACAAAAACTTTTTAACGGCACTAATGGTTTAACCAATTTCAAAACTATTCTAGGTGCATCAGTTAGTGATCCCCAAACTCAATTTGTATTTTACGCTTTAACAATTATTTTCCTAGCTGGGACGTATGGCCTATGTCGTTGGTTAACTAGTGGCAGATTTGGCAAGTTACTCGTAGCAATTCGAGATGATGAAAGCCGAGTGAGATTTTCTGGTTATAATCCTACGGGATTTAAGGTTTTGGTATTTGGTATTTCTGCCGCTCTCGCCGGATTAGCAGGAGCAATGTTTACCATCCAAACTGGCTTAATTTCCCCCAAGGCTATGGATATTGCTTTTTCTATTGAGATGGTAATTTGGGTAGCTGTAGGCGGGAGAGCTAGTTTAGTGGGGGCTATTTTAGGAACCTTGGTAGTTAATTTTGGTAAAAGTTTATTGAGTGAACAATTCCCAGATATTTGGCTATTTTTCCAAGGTGCATTATTTTTAATTGTGGTGACAGTGTTACCTGATGGTTTGGTCGGTTGGCTACGCACAGAAGGTTGGTCTAAGGTACAGAAACTCCTAGGTTCCAAAGAACTTGCTACCTATCCCAGCCTAGAAACAGACCCAGAAGTTCAGATGGAAAAAGAAACTTTAGGTAATATAGATCGGCACTAGAGAAATACTAAGCATTCTTACCAAACAATCGTTAAATCTATGACAGATAAAATCTTAGAGATAGATAATCTTACGGTGAGTTTTGATGGTTTCAAAGCTCTTAATAATCTTAACTTCAGTATGGATCCTGGAGAGTTACGGGTAATTATTGGCCCCAATGGAGCAGGAAAAACTACCTTTCTGGATACAATTACGGGGAAAGTTAAACCCACGATCGGCAAGGTTTCTTTCAAGGGACAAGACTTAAGAAAGTTCTCAGAACATCAAGTTGCCCTACTGGGTATTGGGCGCAAATTTCAAACTCCTAGAATTTATCTCAATCTGACTACTAGAGAAAATTTTGAGATTGCTTGTAACCGTCACAAAAATGTTTTTTCTACCCTCTTTGGGAAAGTTCCTAGTCAAGAAAAAATAACTATTGGTGGCTTGTTAGAAACTGTAGGTTTAACTGCAAAGATTGATATGCAAGCAGCCCTACTCTCCCACGGGGAAAAGCAGCGCCTAGAAATTGGCATGTTAGTGGCACAATCTCCTGATTTATTGTTAGTAGATGAACCGGTAGCAGGCTTAACCGATGAAGAAACCGAAAACGTGGGCAGTTTATTGTTAGCTCTGGCCGAAAGTCATTCGATCGTAGTTATTGAACATGATATGGAATTTGTCCGTCAAATCGCCCGGAAGGTGACAGTTCTCCATGAGGGTACAGTTCTCTGTGAAGGAAACTTTGAAGAAGTGCAAAATGATCCTAAAGTTATCGAGGTTTATTTAGGCGCTCAAGAAGACCACGAATAAAAGTAGAAAAAGTCTGCTGTGCAACGTAGGGTAGGTTTTTACAAAAAAGGAATTATATGCTAAAGATTTCTAATTTAAATGTTTACTACGGTGAAAGTCATATTCTACGGAATGTGGATTTAAATGTTCCTGAAGGTCAAATGATCTGTTTAATTGGTCGTAATGGAGTGGGCAAAACTACTCTTTTAAAAACTATTATGGGCTTGATCAAACCCCGTAAAGGTAGTGTTGATTTTCTCGATCGCCCCATCAATCATCTTTCGCCAGATAAACGAGCCAGATTAGGCATTGGCTACGTTCCCCAAGGGCGAGAAGTTATTGCCCGCTTGACGGTCAAAGAAAACCTTATTATCGGCTTAGAGGCACTAGATAATCCCCCGAAAAATCAAGAAATTCCTGAAGAAATTTTTGATCTATTTCCTGTCCTGAAAACTATGCTCTGGCGGATGGGGGGAGATTTGAGCGGTGGACAACAACAACAATTAGCGATCGCTCGAGCTTTGATGGGCAGACCCAAATTATTAGTCCTTGATGAACCCACAGAAGGGATTCAACCTTCAATTATTCTAGATATTGAATCAGCGATCAAACAAGTAGTTAAAGCCACAGGAATCTCGGTTTTATTAGTGGAGCAACACCTACATTTTGTCCGTCAAGCTGACTGGTACTACGCTATGCAAAAGGGTGGTATTGTTGCCTCTGGAGCCACTAGCGACCTCAGCCAAGATGTC
>JANMHD010000415.1:0-3160 GCA_031374985.1 Coleofasciculaceae cyanobacterium OTE_70_metabat_329
GTTTATGAGAACCGATCCTCCGGTAACAGTACCCTACCTTTATGCTACTTACATTTTAGATTATATTGACCCGGTAAAAACTCTGGTAGTAAATGATCCTCAGGGAATTCGGACAGCCAATGAAAAAATGTATACCTTAAATTTTCCAGAGGTGATGCCAGAGACGATCGTGACACAAGATAAGCAGGTAATCCGGGATTTTGTTGAAAAACAAGGAGCGGCAGTGATGAAACCGTTGGGAGGGAAGGCGGGAGAAGGTATCCTATTTTTGGAACCGGGCGATCGGAATCTCAACTCCCTTGTAGAAATTAGCACCCACCAAGGTAAGGAACCAGTTATGGTACAAAGCTACCTGCCGGCCGCCAAGGAAGGTGATAAAAGAATTATCTTGCTCAACGGCAAACCCATCGGGGCAGTAAACCGGATTCCGACGGGGAAAGAATTTCGAGGCAATATGGCGGTAGGAGGCAGGGTTGCGGGGACGGAGATTACCGATCGAGAATTATTTATCTGTAGTCAAGTCGCCCCAAAATTAGTTCAAGATGGTTTGTACTTTGTGGGAATTGATGTGATTGGTGGCTATCTAACCGAAGTGAATGTCACTAGCCCCACGGGGATTCGGGAGATCGATCGGCTGAGCGGGGTCAGGTTAGGGGAAGAAGTGATCAACTGGGTTGAGGGCAAGTTGGGATAATATCTAATTAGAGGGCAGCTTAGATGGCAGCAGGGAGTGCCGAAAATCTAATCATGAAAACTCAGTACTACACAGCCACAAGTCTCGATGGATTCATCGCCACCGAAGACGATTCACTGGAGTGGCTTTTCCTTCTCGGCGATATTAAGGATTCCAGCTATCCAGCATTCATTTCAGAAGTTGGTGCTTTGGCTATGGGGTCGGCAACCTATGAATGGATACTGCATAATGCAGAAAAAGTTGCTGCCGAGACTGGTTCACTGTGGCCTTATACGCAGCCAGCATGGGTATTTTCTAGCCGTCAGCTCCCAGAGATTAATGGTGCAAATATCCAATTTGTCCAAGGTGATGTGCGCCCAATTCATGCTGAAATGCGAGCTGCTGCTGGCAACAAAAATATCTGGATAGTTGGCGGCGGTGATCTCGCTGGTCAATTCTACGATGTTGGGTTGTTAGATGAGCTAATTATTCAGATTGGTTCCACCACCCTCGGTAAGGGTAAGCCGTTATTCCCCCGCAGAGTGCTAAGCCCAAATCTTCACCTCGTATCTGTTCGTCAGCTTGGTACTGGTATGGCTGAGTTGTGCTATGAAGTACAAAAAGGCGGTGCTGTCGATGCCGTCTAATTCAGGCACTATGCCTCAAAGTTCCTTCATCAAATATAGGAGCATTTTCATAAAAATGAGATTATCATAGGAAGCCCAAGCCGTTATGTACAAGTCAGGTTGGAAATAAAATTATAATCAGGAAACTTAATTGAAGTTATGGACACCCTAACAGCAATTGTTGAACAAGCAGAAGAAGGCGGCTATTTTGCCTACTGCCCTGAAGTTAAAGGAGCAAATGGACAAGGAGAAACGGTTGAACAATGTTGCGAAGACTTAAAACTTTCTATAAGGCTTGTCCTTGAAGAAATGAGGGAGCAGGCACTAGCAAAAATTGCCCCTAGTGCTATTTGCAAAGAGATAGTACTTTCATGAAAAGAGGCGACTTGATCAGACATTTAAGGAAATTTGGGTGTATTTTGAAAAGAGAAGGGGCAGGACATTCTCTATGGATAAACCCTGAAACTGGAGAAATGGAGGCAGTGCCTCGACATAGTGAAATCAAAAATCAGCTTGCCAAGAAAATATGCAGAGGGTTATCTGTCCCAGAATTATAGGTACGTAAAAATCGCTATCTTAGACCAAGACACTACTTTTTGAGATTGGTAACGTAATCTTGGAACTTGACTAGACTCTCATTGAGGGTATCTTCCACCGCTTTACCTAGAAATAGATTGTCCATGAGTTGTCCTAATATCCCCGGAATATCGTAGGCAATACTGAGCTTCACGATGCTGGTTTCTTTGCGATCGTAGAACCGCACCGCCCCTCGATTTGCTAACCCCGTAGTAGATTCCCACTGGATAATTTGGTTGGGAATAGTTTTGACAATCTTGGCAGACCACTTAAATTCCAAGCCCCCAGTATTCAAAGTCCAGTGAGACATAGAAGGATCATTGGGTTCTACCGTGACTGATTCGATCCATTTCATCCAGCGGGGCATTTGTTCCAAGTCAGCCCATAAGCTCCACACCAGATCGATCGGGGCATCTACTTCCACTTGCACACTATGTTCTAACCAATCTGCCATGAGCTTATTTCAAATATTGAGTGTTTTTATGAGGTGGGCATTGGCCACCCTACTTTACTTTTAAGAGGAGTTAGTTATATTAAAGCCACCTTAAAAAGGGGGGTAGGGGGGATCCTCTTAGGGTTTACTTGTCAGAATTACCTTAGCTGCTTTCCTTCCAGAAATAGTTGCCCCTTCCATACTATCAATGTAGTCCTGTTGCGTGTAGCTACCACAGAGGAAGAAGTTCTCAATGGGGGTTTTTTGGTCGGGGCGGTAGGCATCCATACCCGGAGCTTCTCGGTACAGGGATTGGGCAAGTTTGACTACGCTATACCAAGTCATGTTTAAGGCCTTGGCAGAGGGGAATAATTCTTGAACTTGCTTAAGCACATGGTGGGCGATCGCTTCATTACTTTGCTTGATAAAGGGATCTCCCGGAGTCAAAACTAACTGCATCAGGGAACCTTCCCCTTCCCGATAGTAATCTTCTGGACTAGTCAGAGCCATGTCAGCAAAGCAAGAGAAATCTGCATCGGCAGTGTAGAGGAGATTATCTAAACCCGCCTTTTCTTTAAGTTCCTTCATCGCTGCGGGGTTTTGTAACTCTGTCACCCAGCCATCAAACCGGAGTTGGACTGTAGCTACAGGAACAGTATCCAGCTTGTAAATATTGTCAAACTCGCTCCATTGCCGCCACGCTGGGGGTAATAATCGCTGGGTTCCCGGCACATCTGCTGCACAAACGTACACATCGGCTGTAATGGTTTCTACCTGTTCTCCATCAGCAATCGAGATTCCAGTTATTTTAGTCTCCTTGGGGATTGCTTCCGAATTTGTAGAGGAGTTTGG
>JANMHD010000495.1:0-3338 GCA_031374985.1 Coleofasciculaceae cyanobacterium OTE_70_metabat_329
GCTCCCCGGTGGAGGAGTTCCTCGATAGTATGACTGCCAATGAGTCCACTGCCACCAGCAACTAAAACTTTCTTATCTTGATAAAACATGAACAATTACTTCCCTATAAACTCTCGATATTATACTGCAAAGCTATGGGTATTAAGTTATTTGTGCAGAGTCAGACACCCACCTCATACTGCAAAACTATGGGCAACAGAGTAGAAGGATTTTATAGTAGACTACACATATATCAAAGGAAAAATATTTTATGTTTAAGGGAAAAAAAGTTTTAGTAGCTGGGGGTACGGGATTAATTGGGATTCCCCTCGTAGAAATGTTGTTAGAGCAGGGCGCTACGGTGCGAGTTTCTTCTTTGGATGATCCTTCTCGCTGCCCCCCAGGAGCTGAATTTGTGTCTACTAACCTGACGATCGTTGAAAATGGAATGCAGGTATGTCAGGGTATGGATTATGTATTTAATCTTTTGGGAGTCAAGGGTTCTCCAATGATGGGGAAGTTGTATCCGGGGACGTTCTTTTTTAATACTGTCAGTATTAGTATTAATTTATTGGAAGCAGCTAGGCGTTGTGGCTGTAGTGGTTATTTATTTACTAGTTCTTTTGGAGTTTATGCCCCAGCAGAAATATTTTATGAAGATACAGTCTGGAATACTTTTCCTTCTGATAATGACAAGTTTCCTGGTTGGGCAAAGCGGGTAGGGGAACTACAGGTGATGGCTTACCAACAGGAATATCAAGATATGAGTCTGTCGATGGTGCGTCCGGCGAATGTCTATGGTTTGTATGATAATTTCGATCTAAAGAATGCGATGGTGATTCCTTCTTTGATCAAACGAGCTATGAGCGGAGAAAATCCCTTTACTGTATGGGGAGATGGCTCGGCTGTGCGGGATTTTGTTCATGCACGAGATGTGGCAAAAGGGATGCTCCTAGCGGCGACTAGTGGGACAACAGAGGCAATTAATCTGGGAAGTGGAGTGGGAACTTCGATTAAAGATTTAGTTGAGGTTGTAATTAGCAATCTGGAAGAAAAGCCAGAAATTGTATGGGATACTTCTAAGCCGACGGGCGATCGCAAGCGGATTCTTGATATTACCAAGGCAAGGGCGATCGGCTATGAACCAACGGTTAGTATTGCTGATGGAATCAAGGAAGTGATGGATTGGTACAAAGAAAATCAAGGGCGCATTGCTCAGCGCTACGATATTTTTAATCGTTAGAAAAAAATAGTAAATGATTGTCCCAAGCTGCCAGAAATCATAGCAGTTTTGGTTTTCCATTAGTACCAGAAAAACTCCTGAATCCTGCTTGCAAGGGGAAATTGAAGATTAGGATTGTGAATTATTATACTTTGAAAACCCCCTGAATCCCCGCACTAACGTGCCGCTACGCTAGTGCAAAGGGGGACTTGGAGATTAGGACTGTAGATTACTACACTTTAGCTAAATGTAATAATCCTCCTAGACCAGCGCCGATTTCCTCTGGGGTAATTTTGCCATCCCGGTTGATATCTAGGGCATCAAAGACGGCATCGGTTCCCATCCATTCTTCTCTGGTAATAAAACCATCGCCATCAAGGTCGTAGGCTTTGAAAACATCTTCGGCGGCATGAGATATCCGTTCTTCCCCATCAAGGCGAGCTAGGCGATCGGCAAGTAATTGTTCTAGGCTAATTAAGGCCTTAGAAAATCCACTAATCCCTTCTTCCAGCTTTTGGGAGGCCATGCGATCGCTGGCGTGCATACTATCAAAGATGGTTTTATCTATGGTTATTTTGTCGATCGGATAGTCCACCGCCTTAGCTGCATCTAGTTTTTGGGGCAGCTCTTCTTCCCTAGATTGGAGTTCTGTCAATAGTCCGGGGGAAATAGTTAGGAGGTCACAACCCGCCAATTCTGTAATTTCGCCAGTATTACGAAAACTTGCTCCCATAACTTGGGTTTTGTAGCCAAATTTTTTGTAGTAGTTGTAGATTTTGGTAACGGAAAGTACCCCTGGGTCTTCTGGGGCTGGGTAGCTCTCTTTACCAGTTTCTTGTTTGTACCAATCTAAAATCCGCCCCACAAAGGGAGAAATTAAGGTGATTCCGGCTTCGGCACAGGAGATCGCTTGGTGTAGCCCAAATAAGAGCGTGAGATTGCAATGAATACCTTCTTTTTCTAAAACTTCTGCGGCCTTAATTCCTTCCCAAGTAGAAGCAATTTTAATTAAAATCCGCTCACGAGATACCCCAGCGGCGGCATACTGGGCAATGATTTCTCGTCCCTTGGCAATGGTAGCTTCCGTATCGTAGGAAAGGCGAGCATCTACTTCTGTAGAAACCCGACCGGGAATAATTTTTAATATTTTCAACCCAAAGGCAACAGCCAGGCGTTCAAAGGCCAAAGATGCAACCTCAGTTGCTAGAGCAGTAGCCCCTAGTTCTGTCCTTGCTTGGCGCAAAGTTTCATCAACTATTTCTTGGTACTTAGGCATTTGTGCCGCTGCGGTGATCAAAGAGGGGTTGGTAGTTGCGTCTTGGGGGGTGAACGCCTCGATCGCTTGAATGTCTCCAGTATCTGCAACTACGATCGTCATAGATTTTAATTGCTCTAATAAATTCTGTGCCATATCACTCCTAAGCTAAAAGACATTTAATTTTTAGGAAGGTTTTACTACACGACCTGTGGCAAAATCTTCCCTGATTAATCTACGGCGGCATTTACTGCCTTACTTGGCTTTAGTTTAATTGTAGCAATTGTCCTAGGACTGATTTCTTTAGGTTATCTTTTTATATCTGGAAATTAGCTTTATAATCATTGGGCAATTTATTTACCTTTGGTAGCAATTAGCATCCATGACTACAGTGACTACAGTAATATTACCGCCCAGCCTGAAAGCGATCGTTATTCTTGGAGAGGCAAGTATTCCTGTGGCTCGACAGATTCAGGCGAACCTGCCCGAAGCAGTGATCTATGGTTTAGCCGATCGCACCCAATCAGCAGATTTTACCTACGCTAATTTTGGGGAATTAATCCGGGAGCTATTTCAAAAGGCGACCCCCATTATTGGCATCTGTGCGTCGGGGATTTTGATTCGGACTCTGGCGCCCTTGTTGAATAATAAATATCAAGAGCCTCCTGTAGTGGCGATCGCAGAAGATGGTAGTGCCGTAGTTCCCCTTTTAGGAGGATTACAAGGAGTTAATGATCTGGCCCAACAAATTGCGGCGGGCTTACAAGTATCACCAGCCATCACCACCACTGGATATCTAAGGTTTCGCACGACCTTGCTCTCACCCCCGCCCGGCTATAGATTGCTAAATCCTGATCATGCCAAAACTTTTATTGCCGATCT
>JANMHD010000516.1:0-1770 GCA_031374985.1 Coleofasciculaceae cyanobacterium OTE_70_metabat_329
ATGTCCCCTAACCAAGGAGGATTAGCGCAGGTAAAAACAATTGCTTCTACCAGACAATTAAATCGTTCAGCGAAACCCATCCCTCCCCAAGCTAGGATTAGGGGAGAAACGCCATAGAAGATACAAATATTTAGTAAAATCAAATACCAACGCAATGATAAAGAGCGCAAAATTGCCAGGGAAGAGATAGCTGGCGCAATTAGTAAGAGGGTAGCAAGAAAAGGTAAATAAATAATTACTTTATCCCTAATTTACCTATTTAATAATTTGTTGCTCATGGTAAAAGATGAACCTGACCAACGAAACCAGAAGATAACTCAATTATTTGCTAAAAGTAAATGATTTCACCCACCAGAGGCGAGTGAAATCATTAAGGATTGCCATATCATCAGTAAATGACTAGTTTATAGGACTTACGCATTAGGAAATTTTTGCGATCGCTTACCACAAAGCCCGTGGTGCTGTGGGTCTGTTGGGGGTTGGAGTTGGTACTCCACTGGGTTGAGTAGGTCGAGTAGGTTGAGTAGGTTGGGTGGGTTGCTGAGATACATTCAAAATTGGCCCAACCAATGCTAATACTTCTTCTCTGGTAGCATAACCATCAAAAGCATCAGTACTAAAAGGAATCGGCGAACCCGATCGATTCTCGTTATAGATAACTTCAGTGCTACTAGCATTGTTAGAAATCCAAGGACGCACATCAGCCCCTAGCAAAGTTTGTCGGAGAAATCTCACCCCAGCAGCATGGCGAGCTTCCACACTATGAATTTCCAAAGCCGCAGCTAAAATTGGCTTGCCTGCTGGTCCAGCGGCTAATAAATTTTGTACTTGTCCCTTGTAGGCAGCTACTCCCAAATCTTCTACGTATTGTCCTGCTAAAAGAAAATCAGCAGGATTAGCAAAGGGATCACGACCGAGGATGGCATTGTAGTTAGGATTAGCAGGGAGGGTGATAGCATCAGGATTACCACCAATCGAGCGGAGGGCGGCTGAAAGATCCGTAACATGTTTAGCTTCATCTTCGCCGTAGGATACGATCGCATCTTTAGCTACTTGGGGTGCTGATGCCAAGCCCCCATTTTGAGCCGCACCAACAGCACGACGATAAAAATCTGCCTCTAGCTTTTCTAGGGTGAGGGCATATTCTGTCACTTGTCTGGGGCTTAATACTGCACTCTGAGCATAAGCTGGGGCAGTGGGACTGAAACAAAAAGCAAAAAGCATTAAAGGTATTAGAGCAAAGTTAAGGATGATCGGAAGAAATGCTTTGCTGACTATATTCTTCAACTTGTGGCCAATAACTTGAAAATTCATGCTCAAGGTAGTGTAATAGGATATCATTGTAACTCCTGTTTTCTAGGGTATTTGAAAGTACTGAGAACTGAATTGGCAGGGTTGAATTAAGAAGAACTAAGCAACCAAAGCACCATCAATGGAATTGTTGAGTAAGTTTAGAGAAGCAACAATATTAACAATCTGTTTTGGGGTATACAGCTCATCATAAGCTCGTCCTCTGAAAGGATTAAGAGCAGCGTTTAAGTTGGCATCGTTGACTAGGCGATCGCTATCAGGTTCTGTAACGGGTTTGCCAAGGAGTGATCGTACTCCAGCCGCATGACGAGCTTCTACAGAAACAATAGAACCAGCCGCCAGCAGAAAAGTCGGATTAGTCATACTAGTTCCCGCACCGTTGTAGGCATGAACCCCTACATCTTCTAAGGCGATCGCTGTATTCAAAATACTTTCCCGACTATTAAGAATAGTATTCAG
>JANMHD010000518.1:0-1526 GCA_031374985.1 Coleofasciculaceae cyanobacterium OTE_70_metabat_329
GGCAAGGAACTTCTGAGAAACTTTTTATCGTCACTAATAGTAAACTAATCATCAGTTGATAGTTAAACTCATCAAAATTTGTAGGGTGGGCAATGCCCACCTTATAAAAAATCTGATACAGAATGTAAAAAATGGGGTCAACTATTTCTGTAGCTATTAACCTGAATCCCAATAGGTGAGAAGAATCCAATTACAGCAATTTGCATTCAGACGTGCCATAAGACGATCCCCCTAAATCCCCCTTAAAAAGGGGGACTTGAAAATCACTAACTTGGCTTACCAGAATTAAATGTGCTGTAGGTGGGCAATGCCCACCCTACTTAAAGGGTTTATAGGTAATTCTTACAATAATTAAATTCATTAAAAAATTAAAAACTATGAAGCGAAGACAATTAATTAAATATGCTGGGGCAAGTTTTCTCTCGGCAATTACAGTAGCAGGCGGCTGGCAAGTAGCTCAGGCGCAGCCGAGACCTGTAGGTAATTTAACCCTGCAATGGCTAGGACATACCTGCTTTTTGATTAGTGGTAATGGGATGCGAGTTTTAGTTAACCCTTTTCGGACTGTGGGTTGTACTGCCGGATATCGGTTGCCTCAGGTCAGCGCAGATTTAGTTATTGCTAGTAGTTTATTGTTTGATGAAGGGGCTGTTGATCGAATTCCTAGCGGGACACGTATTTTGACAGAGCCGGGGTTGTATCAATTGCCGGGGATGCAAATGCAAGGAATTAATGTGGTTAAAGACCGGCTGGGGGGCAGAAGATTTGGGCGGAATGTGGCTTGGCGCTGGACTCAATCGGGAATTAATATCCTCCACTTGGGAGCCTTAGCTTCCCCCATTGAAGCAGAGCAAAAAATTCTTATGGGTCGTCCTGATGTTTTGCTGATTCCTGTCGGTGGTGGGGCAAAGGCCTATAGTGCCCAAGAAGCTAAGGCGGCGATCGCCATTCTTGAACCCAAGGTGATTATTCCTACCCATTTCCGTACCCAAGCTGCCGATGCTGCTAGCTGCGATATTGCAGCAGTAGATGAATTTCTGACCTTAATGGCCGGGACAACCATTCAACAAAATGGTGGTGATACGATTAACCTCAATCAAGCTAATATCCCCAGCCAAGGTTCGGTAGTTATTGTGCCTAATTATCGTTTTGGGTGATGCTATGGTGATGCTATGAATAAAAGCTAGAGCCAGATTAGAAATTATCTAGATTATGCAAACTATACAGATTACGCAAAGTGAGTATAGCGATCGCCGTCAGCGCTATATGACAGCAATTGGCAACGGCACCGCCATATTTTCCAGTGCTGCTAATGGGGAACGAAATTTCCGCCAAGATAGTGATTTCTATTATTTAACTGGTTTCGATGAACCGGGAGCCGTCCTAGTCTTAGCTCCCCACCATGAAAAACATAAATTTATTTTATTTGTCCAACCCAAGGATCGGGATAAGGAAATCTGGACAGGTTATCTCTACGGCGTAGAAGGAGCAAAGGAAAAGTTTGGGGCTGATGCAGTTTATCCCAT
>JANMHD010000520.1:0-1989 GCA_031374985.1 Coleofasciculaceae cyanobacterium OTE_70_metabat_329
GTCTGCTCTAGGGCTTGGGGTAAGTCTTCCATAGTCACTAACTGTACAGGGATACCTAAGGAAGTTTCCAATTCCTGCATCATTAATTCTCCAGCCCCCAAATCCTTCGCTGGCACCGAGACCAAGACCCTAGCACTACAACGGAGCCGCCAATCAATTTCCCCCAAAAATAATTCCCGTGCTTCACTCAGGGAACAGCCCTGCCCTA
The DNA here is from genome assembly GCA_031374985.1 of Coleofasciculaceae cyanobacterium OTE_70_metabat_329. Classification (GTDB taxonomy): domain Bacteria; phylum Cyanobacteriota; class Cyanobacteriia; order Cyanobacteriales; family JAAUUE01; genus JAAUUE01. Next base: position 209 of record JANMHD010000520.1, read on the forward strand.
GTAGCTTATCAACACTTTTTTGGACAACCTTATGGGCATCGGGATACTGGTCTAGAATAGGGGAGCGGCGAGAACCACCTTCATGCCCCAAGGCTTTGACATATATACCGGAGCCGGCCTGGGCCTCTACTAACCCCTGTTCTTCTAGTTGGGTGTAGACTTTGCTAATGGTATTGCGGTGCAGTCCTGTGATCATGGCTAGTTGCCGGGTGCTGGGGAGGCGAGTTCCGGGGGGATATTGACGAGAAGCGATCGCAAACTGAATCTGATTAAATAACTGCTTGGAGGCAGAAATTTCGCTATCGGGCTGGATATGGAACTGTACCATGAGCAAAAATTCAAGCTAGGTTGAATTATGGGTGATGCAACAAACCCATGAGAGTAGCAACTTTCTAAGGAATCACCACAATTCTCTAATAATGTAGCCTATCATGAGTGCAAGGCATTCGACCCTATTATACGGTGTTTCATACTTTAGGACGAATTTCAAATGCAAGTTGTGAACGGTAGAAACACACATCAAATTCTAAGAAAAAATTCATTCGACCTAAGAGTAAAGGTACGTTATCAGACAAGCTCCAAGCAAAAACTAATTGTACTGGATCAAAATTGCTAATCTGTGCAGAAATGAGTAAACCTCTGGACTCAACTGAAGCCAAGTTACCCGCAAGTGTTACAGAAGTTGTTTGTTCTTCCCATACCGCACCAAGCTGAACTCCGACACTGTACGGCAGGACATTAACACTGGCACCTGTATCTAACAATGCTAAAACTTCCACCGATGAACTTCGGTAGGTCAGGGAAAGAGGTAATTGAGGCAAGTCATCGGGAACCCCGAAGGTATCAAATCCTTCCAAAAAGTTGAATTGCTGGGCATTATACATTTTCTGCCCTTTGATCTGCTGCTAAAAGTTGGCTAAGTTTGTGAGCTGCTTCATGAGAATTAAGAGGTGACCAGAGGGAATAGGTTGCTCCTGCTTGAAGCGTTGGCTCTTCTTCTTTGGCTAGCTCCGCAATCAAAAATTGCATAACCTTCAATTTCTCTGCACGAGGTAGCTCTCTTAGGGTTGGGAATAGATCTGCTGTAGTCATAGAATAAATAAAAATAAGTAGCTTCTTTATTTTTTAGCTAAAAATATTACTCCCGAAACATTTAGCAAGGTCTTGTAAAGTCATACTTCGCTTGTATAGCTTTTTGCTACTAATCCCAAAATACCATACGCTCATACTCTTATAATCAAGCCAAGCTAGGGTAGTGAAAACCCTCTATAAATTTACAAGGAATTGTCCTTTTATAAGTAGTAGATAGTTGTGAAGGATTTAAATAAGATTTTTTAAGAGGCATATATGAAAAAAAATAATTGGGTCACTACAGGGGCAGCTTTTTTACTTCTAGGTTCAACTCTTGGAAGTCTTGCTAGTTGTAATAACTCCGCTTCTACAGACTCTGCGATCGTCCCGCCGCCTACTGCGATTTCTAGCCCCCAAGCATCTCCATCTATAAAAAATGATTCCCCTCCTGCCGTTGTCCCACCGATAACAGTTGAGACTAATTCTAGTAAGCAAGGTTCTAGCCCCAAAGCCAGTAAGCAAAATACCCCAACTAGCCCCGGTGCTACTACTAAGCAACCGACTACGCAGATGCCCGCCCCGAAAATCCGGGTTAGTCCTGATAGTCCCCTTAGTCCTCAATTAATCATCGATCGAGGTGGCAAAATTTCTACTTTCAATGCTCAAGACTTCCGGGCGGAGGTAATGGACAGTATAGATTGCCAAAAAAC
>JANMHD010000530.1:0-4037 GCA_031374985.1 Coleofasciculaceae cyanobacterium OTE_70_metabat_329
TGTTCCTCTTGGAGATTGGATTCTTAATCAAGCCTGTCAACAAGCAGTGATTTGGCAAAGAGAGTTTAACGCCAACTTAACTATCAATGTCAATCTATCTCCACGGCAGTTTGCCTATCCGGGTTTAGTGACCAGAATTTCTGAAATTCTCCGAGAAACTGGCTTAGATAGCCAAACCTTAAAGTTGGAAATTACTGAAAGTATCTTAATCGCCCAACATAATCAAACTATCGAAACCCTCCAAAACCTCAAAGATATTAATGTTAAACTCTGTATGGATGATTTTGGCACCGGTTATTCTTCCCTTAGCTATCTGCACAATTTTCCAATGGATACTCTCAAAATTGATCAATCTTTCATTCACCAAATGACCTTAGGATCTCGTCATAATAAAATTGTCCAAACTATTATTAATCTTGCTCATAATTTAGATATGCAGGTAGTAGCTGAAGGTGTGGAAAATCAATCCCAACTGGATCAATTGCAAAGTTTATCCTGTGAATGTGGGCAAGGTTATTTATTTTCTCTTCCTTTAGGTAGTGAAGAAGTAAATCAGCTATTAAAAAGTAAACAATAAAAGACAAAAAATAGATATTTTCTAATTATTATTCTAATTATTAAGAGACAAATATATTTTCAAAGCCAGCTAGAGTTGCTAAATAATCTAAATCTTCTGGGCGATCGATATCCCATAGTACAGGTAAATAACTAATCTTTAACCCTAGGTGATTGGCAATAGTTACAGTTTCTATAAATACTTTATCAGTTCCCCAAGAGATACCTTGAAACAGTTGAGGAATTATTTGCTTAATCCCTATTAAATAATAGCCTCCGTCTTCGGCTTGTCCTAGAACTAAATCATTTGATTCCAACCCTTGAAAAGCTCGATCGAGAAGAGATGAATTTAAGGCTGGGCAATCCGTACCAATAATTACAAAATTATTTTGTTTTGCTATATCTAATTTCTGTAGATGTTGTAAAGCTAGAATTATTCTCTGTCCCAAATCTCCTTCACCTTGGGGTTGATAATCCAAATCTGTTCCTAACCATGCTGTCATAAGTTGAGAATTACCACCAGTAAAACATACTGTAATTTCATTTGTATTTTTATCTATAGTTTTATCTATAGTTTTATCTATAGTTTTATCTATAGTTTCATCGGTAGTTTCGCTTATAATCTCCAGAGATTGTTGCGTCCACCACTGCCGACATTGAGCTAAAGTATGCTCCGCTAAACGGCGATGAATATTTGTAGCGTTTGCTCTAGCCTTATTCAGTAACATCGCATCTTCCAAGGCTGGAATCAAGCGAGTTTTGTTCTTTCCTAATTCTGGATAGCGAGTAAAGATAATTAATCTATTTAATTCATCTAATTTTTTGTGATGAGGTAAATCCATGAATTAATTTTTCACTTGATAGTGAAGTAATACTACGCCATTATTATAGGTTTTACTATTAATTAATTCTAGGTTTGTTTGATTAATAGCTCCTGAAAAAATAGATATCCCTGAACCAAAAAGTACTGGGTTTATTTTTAAAATTATTTGATCAATTAGATTTTCTACAAAAAGCATAGTAGCTAATTTAGCTCCACCACAAAGGTAAATATCTTTGCCATTCACATTTTTTAATTCTTTGACAAATTCAACAATATTTTCTGAAACAAGCGTCACATTTTCATCAGGGCTAGTTCCCATAGTCCGAGAAAAAACGAACTGTTTCATTGTTGGATAAGGATTAGTTACACCAAGATTTAGTCCATATTCATAGGTCTTACGTCCCATGAGAACTGTATCAAATAAATCAAAAGACTTTAGATAATCATCTACGTGTTCACCCTCATAGATAAATCCTTCAACTGAACTATCTTCGTGGGCAATAAAACTATCAACAGTACAAGCTATGTAATATTTTAGACTTCGCATTTCTACTACCTATTTGTTGGTTATATTGTTTCATAAACAAAGTGATATTTATAATTCCTTACCTTATAGGGGTGCAAGCCCTAAGTGTCTAAAAAAAGCGATTTCAACTAATGATAATTGAAACCGCTTGTAGTGGATCTATTGACTATAACTTTCTTATTACTGAACTTATTCTGCATCGTCATCGTGGGCAAAACGACTATAGAGAAATTCTAGGGCATGATTACGAAGTTTGTAGTATTCTGGGTCTTCCATGATTCTGGCTCTGTCTCTAGGACGGGGGAAAGGAATTTCCATAATTTCCCCAATGTCGGCAGCAGGGCCGTTGGTCATCATGACTAGACGATCGGCAAGGAACAGTGCCTCATCAATGTCATGGGTAATCATTAATACTGTGCAACGGTTGTCATTCCAGATTTTGAGAAGTTCTTCCTGCAATTCTTCCTTAGTGATGGCATCCAATGCCCCAAAGGGTTCATCAAGGATTAGCACTTGGGGACGAATAGAGAGGGCGCGGGCGATCGATACCCGTTGTTTCATACCGCCGGAAAGTTGGGGTGGCTTTTTATCTGCTGCTTCTAGTAAACCCACCATGGCCAGATTTTCTCTGACGATCTCGTTTTTTTCTAACTGAGATTTGTGGGGATGGACGGAATCAACGGCTAAATAAACATTTTCAAAGGCTGTCAGCCAAGGCAGGAGGGCATAGTTTTGAAATACCACCATGCGATCGGGACCCGGCTCTGTAATCCGTTTGCCATCTACGGTGACTTCTCCGGTAGAAGGTCGGCTAAAGCCAGACACCATATTTAGCAGAGTAGATTTACCACAACCAGAGTGGCCAATGACACAAATAAATTCTCCTTGATCAACCTTAAGATTAACTCCTTTGAGAACCGTATATTCTCCCCCTTGAGAAGTAGGGTAAACCTTGGAAACATCACTAACTACTAAAAAAGGAATATTATCTTTGGTAGTTAAATTTTTTAATACCGAATTTTGATCAATCGCTGCTGTTGTGGTCATAGTTATGGTTTTGAATGCTGTTTGACTTATTAAGCTTTGATCCCCTCTAGCCCCCGTGCTGACGCACCGCTATGCTAGAAAAAAGGGAGGAAAGAATCATTTTCCATATCTTTTTTAAAAAGGACGGAAAAGAATCTTTTCAAAGCCCCCTTTTTATAGGCTTTGCCTTCCCGTAAGGGTAGGGGGATTTAGGGGGATCGAGACTTGGGTGTAGGAGCTATTTAGGTTAAGCTACTTGGATTCTGGGCTGATCAAGCACTACTTCAGCTACGGTGAAATCTCGTTTGATTTCTAGACTATTGAGATAGCCTAGGGGGTCTTCAGCATTGAATTTGCTGCCATCAAAGAGTTCGATCGAACTCCGGCTATAGGTTAAATCAGATAAACCCAACTCCCGCGCGGCAGTACTAAAAACACTAACTCGGCAGACCCGCTCCAAAATTTCTACCCAGTTCCGAGGGAAACAAGTATCACCCCAACGAGCCATCTGTACCATGTGCCATAGGTGTTCTGTCCGACTTGGACGGTTCACTCCATCGCCAAAGAAAATATGGTGGGCATACTCTCGCATGGGCTGATCAAGATTACAACTGCCGTCGTTAGGATCTCCAATCTGCACATACTCAGGGTTAGTGCTGACGTATTCCCGCCCAGCGGTGATCTGCCGGACTTCTTCTGCATTTGCCGGATCGGCACAGAATTGGCAAGCTTCTAGGAGAGCCTTAGTTAGGGCAATGTGAGTATTCGGGTAGGCGATCGCCCATTCTTCCCGCACTCCCAGCACTTTCCCTGGATGACCAGGCCAAATTTCTAAATCAGTCGCTACAGTAAACCCTGCTCCTTCAATAGCCGTTCTTAGGTTCCAAGGCTCCCCAACGCAAAAACCATCAATACTTCCCGCTTGTAAATCCACCAGCATTTGGGCAGGGGGAATGATTTTTAAATCCACATCTCGATCAGGGTCAATGCCCCCAGAGGCTAACCAGTAGCGCAGGAGCAGATTGTGCATGGAAGAGGGATGTACCATCGCCATCCGGTGTTGCTGTTCTGGAGACTCTTGGAGCATTTTCTTGAAATCTGCCAAGG
>JANMHD010000547.1:0-1683 GCA_031374985.1 Coleofasciculaceae cyanobacterium OTE_70_metabat_329
TTCACTGGTTTTGTCTGGGTATTAATTACAGGTTGGGATGTGGTGCAGAAGTATTTACCGACATGAGCAGTGATTTTTTGATAATGGGCGGCGGGATAATTGGGTTATCGATCGCTCTAGAATTAGCCCTCAGAGGTACAAAAGTTACGGTAATCAGCTGAAATTTCCCCCAAGCTGCTGCCCAGGCTGCCGCCGGAATGATTGCCCCCCAAGCAGAACAGCTACCACCGGGAGCCATGCAAGAACTATGCTTCCTCTCCCGCAGTCTCTACAGGGATTGGACAGCCAAAATAGAACATATCACCGGGCTACCTACGGGTTACTGGGAATGTGGCATCGTCGCCCCAGTGTATGCAGCTCCCCATCAAGAAATATCACCCCAATCGTCAGAAAAAAATTGGTTAGATCGCCAAGCAATCCATTACCAGCAACCGGGGCTGAGTTCGGAAATTGCGGGGGGATGGTGGTATCCGGGGGATGGCCAGGTAGATAATCGGCTGTTGGTGCAGGCTTTGCGATCGGCTGTCCAGAGCTTAGGGGTGACACTCTTGGAAGGGGAAGAAGTTAAAGAATTACAAATAGAATCCCAATCTTTGCGGGGAGTTATTACTAGTAAGTATAAATTGCAGAGCGATCGCTATATTTTGGCTACCGGAGCTTGGAGCCAAGAGCTTTTACCTGTGCCAATCTATCCTAAAAAAGGGCAGATGTTAGCTATTCAGATACCCTTAACTTCTCCAGACAAATTATCTCAAGTTCTCTATGGAGAAGAAACTTATATAGTGCCTCGGTGGGATGGCAGAGTGATTATCGGCGCAACTAGCGAAAATGTCGGATTTCTTCAGGGCAACACTCCCAAAGGAATTTTGCAATTATTGCAGGCAGCAATTAGACTTTATCCTCCTTTGCAAGATGCGATCGTGCTAGAGCAATGGTGGGGTTTTCGCCCAGCAACTAGGGATGAGCTACCAATCTTAGGAGATAGCCCCTATAATAATCTCACCCTTGCTGTAGGGCATTACCGCAATGGAATTTTATTAGCTCCAGCTACAGGATTACTGATTGCTGATTTTCTGCTAAAAAACCAAACTCCTGTCTACTGGGATGCTTTTAGGTGGGAACGTTAGCTAGGGAACAGTGAACAGTAAACAGTAAACGGGGAACAAAAAGAGTTTATAGGTGCTACTTCGACTTCGCTCAGTACAAGTAACTGATAACTGGTAACTGGTAACTGATGCTTCGACTTCGCTCAGCACAAGTAACTGATAACTGAGGGCAGGATGATTTTAGATAATCAAAATAAGCATCTAAAAGTCTATGAATGGATTAAAGAATATACAGAAGCAGGCACGATCGATATTGTTACAGGTTATTTTACTATCGGGGCTTTAGCTTATCTTTCCCAGCAGGTTAATCAGAAAATTATTAAGTTTCGACTAGTATTAGGGGATATTGTTAGCATTGATCAAGGTGACGATCGCTCTCTAGATTTGTTGAATGAAAATATCTCGATCGAGGCAGCACTAAATCTTAGTCATTTGGCGAAGAAAGCCGTTGATTTTTTAAGGCAGGACAAGGTTATAGCAAAAACCTTAGAGCCAAATTTTTGTCATGCAAAGTGCTACTTGTTTGATCCATTAAAGAGAGATGATCGCAACAAATACTTTATTTCGGGTAGCTCGA
>JANMHD010000572.1:0-12173 GCA_031374985.1 Coleofasciculaceae cyanobacterium OTE_70_metabat_329
TGCAGTCTTGGGAACCATGAAGGAGTTGGGGAATAAATCCCGAGAATTTCATCTCCAAGTAGGACAAATAACTAAAGAATTGAACCTAGATGGAGTGTTCGTCTTAGTGGATGATGGAGAGGCAGAGGCGATCGCTCAGGGTGCTATGCCCTTTAAGGCAGAATGCTTTTCTACCCATGATGAATTGACCCAAAGATTGCAAGATTTAATTCAACCGGGAGATACGCTGCTATTCAAGGCTTCTCGATCAGTCAAATTAGACCTAGTAGTGGATCAGTTACGGAAATTATTTGCTGAGAATACTCTCTAACAAAAATTACGAAATTGTAATTAATCTAAGGGGTATTTGGTCATCTTCCAAGGATTAGATCTAGTTCATAAAGGTATTATCAAAATCCTCATTCCTTATGAAACTAATCAAAAACTTGGGTATTGCCTTAATTACTTGCTGTCTGACGATCGCCTTTAACTTTCAACCTCAATCCACCGTAGCCGCCACCTCTGCTGGTAATACACTAATTTCTAGTTCCTTAATTCTCGATAATTCTGCTACCCAAAGCGATCGCCAAGGTTCAGTATTAGGAGACTTCACCGATCGAGTAGTCATCCCCACTTATCAAGAATTGACAGCAAAAACCAATACTTTGGCAACTGCCATCAATATCCTTGCTCAAAATCCTAATGCAACTAATATCAAATTTGCTCAGGATGCGTGGCTTGCCGCCCGGATACCCTTAAAACAAGGGGCGGGTTTTGCCCTAGGTATGGCCAGATCTTGGGGCTTGGACGGGACTTTGGATACCTTGCCGATCGATAAAACTGATCTAGGCAAGATTCTTTCTAGCGAAGTTCTTCTCACACCAGAATATATCAACAACCAAAGAGATAGTCTCAAGGGTTTTCGGACGATCGAATTTCTACTTTTTGGAGAGAATAGTAAAAATGCCAAGTTCAGTCAGCGGGAGTTGGCCTATCTGCAAGCAACAGCAAATGTCCTCGATCGTGATGCCCATAATCTTTTAGCCGCTTGGGCAACGGGGGCTGAGGGACAGCCAGCTTTTCGGGAAGTATTTTCTACTGCTGGGGAACCTAATAATGCAGTTTATCCTTTGGTAGCGATCGCTCAACAGGAAATTATTGAGGGTATGTTAGAAACTACTGAGGTTTTAGAGGATAGTATTGCTGACCCTTTTAAGGCTCAAGACTCGAAAGAAATTGAATCTCAGTATGCAATTTCTAGCTCTATCAATGACTTTCACCATACCCTCGTGGGAGTCCAAAACGCCTACTTTGGCAGTTTTAATAACCCTGTTTCTGGTATGGCAGGATTGAGTAGTTTTGTAGCTCAAACTAATCCTCAACTCAATATTCAAGTGGCATCAGAATTTCAAGCTGCGATCGTTGCTGTGGATAGCATTCCTAGTCCTTTTTCTCTAGCCATTACCGATCCCCAATCTAAGTCAAAGATTGAACAGGCGATCGCTGCCATTGCCCAACTCAAAGACACCTTAGAAGAAGATGTTAAACCCTTGATTTTGTAATTTTAATCAGCCCATTGATCGCTACTAATTCTGCCCTAAACACTAACCGACCAGAGCCATGCAAAAATTCTTCTTTACTCTCAACAAACGCTACTTTAAGCTCTTGATTGCCATCGCCCTATTTACCTGTATTGCTCTTCCTCTCAGGGCAGCCATGGAGTCTAACAATCCTGACCTGTTAATGGGAGGACAGACTTCGATCGCTAATCGAACTTCCCGTGCTTTTGATAACGGAGCCGCTAACCTAACTCCCGAAGAGCACGATCGGCATAGTGAAGCTAATGCTACCTTTAACGATATTTTTGTGGCTGCCCCCGCCGAGACTAATCCGGGGTTGGGTCCTTTGTTTAACAACTCATCTTGTAATGGTTGCCATCTTTTTAATGGTCGGGGAATGCCTGTAATTGGTAATGAAACTTCCCTAAAATCTCAAATGCTAGTCCGGGTGAGCCTGCCCAGTGGTCAACCCGCCGTTCCGGGGGGAGCAGTACCAGTACCGGGGATTGGGGAACAAATTCGTGATCATGCGGTATTTGGGGCTGTCCCAAATGCCCAAGTAGCTGTGCAATGGAAAGAAGTATCAGGGAAATATGCTGATGGCACAGAATATAAATTGCGATCGCCTCAAACCACTATTACCCTTGCTGATGGCCAGCCTTTACCCCCTGAAGTGATGACTTCCTTGCGTCAATCCCCCGTCGTCATTGGGTTAGGATTACTGGAAGCTCTGGATGAATCCACTATCGTGGCTCTGGCTGACCCCGATGATCGCAATGGGGATGGCATTTCCGGGAAACCTAACCGAGTTTGGGATGTACAGAAAAAAACTACGGCTCTAGGACGATTTGGGCTGAAAGCTAATCAACCTAACCTACGCCAACAATCTGCCGCCGCCTACTTCAATGATATGGGAATCTCTAACCCTATCTTCCCTGATCCAGATGGTTCCACAGATATTGACGATAAAGAGCTAAAATCAGCTACCTTTTATACCCAGAGTTTAACGGTTCCTGCCCGATCGGTAGCATCCCTTCAGGATCCCGAAGTTAGTAAAGGCGATCGTCTATTTCAGGGAGCAAACTGTGCTGCTTGCCATATCCAAACCCTGAAAACCGGCAATCATGAATTAGTAGCTCTAGCTAATCAAACTATCCATCCCTACACCGATCTCCTCCTCCACAATATGGGCGCAGGTCTAGCCGATCACCGCCCTGACTTTGAAGCTACAGGTAATGAATGGCGTACGGCTCCTTTATGGGGAATTGGGCTAACCCATACCATCTTAGCTGATGCTGGATTTTTGCATGATGCTCGCGCCCGGACTATAGAAGAGGCAATTCTCTGGCATGGAGGTGAGGCGGAAAAATCAAAAGAAGCATTCCGTACTATGGATTCTAGCGATCGTCGATCGTTATTAAAATTCCTCCATTCTCTCTAATACTCTAGTAAGGTGGGCAATGCCCACCCTACCCATTAACTATCAATTAATCGGCTTGATTACAGTTTGGTTAGGGTGATATCTTCCATTCGGAGAGGGGACGATCGACTGCATTTTGAAAGTTTAAGGGGACAATAATAACTTTTTTAGGTTGGTCATTGGGCTTTGTCGGAGTAGAGGTTTTATTCTCTATATTTTTATTTCCTGCCTCTCTATAGGCGTAGAGAGAGCCTTTGTCAAAAGTTTGTTTGCCCAGAATTAGAGTAAAAGTTTGCTCATTTTGCAGTTTAATTTTTATGGTTGCTAGAGGCAAATTCAAGCCATATTCTATGAATTGATTATCTGTAACTACCAAAGGTGGATTAGTTCTTGTTTCTACCAATAAGCCCACAAGGAAATCCACTACAGCATCATTAGCGGGAGAATTTTCTGGTTGCTGCATTTGCCAAAAGGAAGGTTTCTGATTCCCTCTAACTAGGGCAATTACTTGGGGTTTATTATCAATTACCTTACTGATAGTAAACCCTACAATTTCTGATTCATTAAAATCAAATAGTTTTTGTTGATTTACTTGATTATTATTTGGTTGACTTGCTATTTGGATCTCTAAAAAATAGACCCCAATTGCCAAAATCAAAGCAATAAACATCAATACTAAAGTAGTTTTTTGTAATTTCATAGACTTTCGGCAAAGTAACTTTAACCTATGGCTACCTATCAATTATCTACGCCGCCACCACAGTACCCCGGCAGTGGTAAATCCTACCATAGGAATTATGACTAAAGCTGTCCAGCCAATTACCAAAGATAGCACCGGATTAAGATTAAGACGACGGTTAGCTACATTTTTGGGGCGGATAGATAGAGTACGGGCATTTTGCTGCCCCAACCAACCGATCGTATTTAAGACCAAATCCCCATTTAACTGCTGCTCAAACCAACCATTAGTCGCAAAGGTAGCATTCCCAATTATTACTAAACGGGACTCCTTCGCAGAATTAGACTTAGCAGCGCGACTCAAGGCAACTCCCAAATTTACAGGACCTGGGCGATCGCTAGCAGCCTCAAAATTCAAAGGTTGTTTATCGGGGTTTGCCTCGGCCCAGCTTTTATTATTAGTAATAATCAGGGGAGTTTGGGTGACACCAGTTATGGGTTTGAGATCGATCGCCCTAGGCAGGGGGAATAGGGAAATACCATTACCCAAATCTTTAGTGATGGGATGATCCCCGTACTGAGTAACCAAAGATGTTGCTGGGCCTAATCCCACTAACTTGCCATTTCCTGATCCATCAATCACTACCCGTTCATCTAGAATTACCCCCCAATCTTGTAATAAATTATTCAAACCCACATTAACTTTAGGATCCAAAAGTAATAATAAACTACCACCATTATCTATATACTCTGTTAGGGCCTTAGTTTCTGCTTCTAGTAGATTACGCTTTGCTCCGGCAATCACAATTACTGTCGCTTCCTTGGGAATTATTAACTCTGTAGCTAAAGCTAAAGGTTTAACTTCATAATTTTTTTGCCCTAAAGCATCATTGAGTTGAGATAGTCCTTTTTCCGTAGCTGTAAGGCTCCCTTCCCCATGACCTTGCAGAAAATAAACTTGAGCTAGGCGATCGCTTTGAATTGCTTCTATTCCGTTAGTAATCGTAGATTCTGATATCCGAGTGCGATCGTTTACTACTTGCAATAACTTTCTCTTTGTTCCCGCCTCAATATGTACTTCCCCAATAGATTGCACCTTAAATTGTTCTGCAATACTTAATCGCAATTGGGGATCTACAAATTCATAACTAAACTTAGTTCCTTGCCGCTGGTAATTCTCCAATAGCTCTCGATCGGCAGGGTTAGGATTACTTTCAAATACCCAGATTTTGATGGGTTGTTGCAATTTTTGAACTACTCCTTGGGACTGGGGAGATAAAGAGAATATTTGATTTTCCGTTAGATCTAACCGCCAGCCATAGCGGAACCCCAAAAAATTAATTAAATATAAGATTGCCAAGACTGAAATTGTAGCTATCAGAGCATTTTTGCCAACTCCAGAAATATCAGATTTCTCCGTCGCTACAAAGCTGGAGATAATTAACCAACCTGCAATAATTCCTGCTCCGGCAACAATTAAACCCAAGGGAACCGGCAGCCAGTTATTACTCACAACCCCCGCCGAAATTCCGATAATTAATAACATTAACCCTAGCCAGAGGGAATGTTTAAGATACTGCCAATAAATAATAATTTGTTTCATTACTTCAACTTATAAGTTTTTTATAGGCTCATCCCCCGCAGTGCGGAAAATAGACTTCTTTAGCCCTACCTATTTATCGCCGTGAGAAACGCAATGCTTCAATGGATTGAGCAGTGAGGAATATCCCCAGCACAATATAACTTGAAAATAATACTAAGCTACTAGTATCTAAAACTCCTTGGACTAGATTTGTATAATGCTTCATTAAGGATAAATGCTCCAATGCTGCTCCTATAGAACCCCCAATACTTTTAGCTAAAAGCTCCACTAAAGATAGGGAAAATATTAAAGCAAAGGTCAAAATAGCTGCCACGATCGTCTTATCTGTCAAGGAAGAAATGAACATTCCTAAGGAGAGGACTGCCCCCGCCATAAGTAATAATCCCAAATGCCCCAACAAGGGAACCATAATCGGGATCGGGGGATTGGCTGCCCCAAGAACGATCGCTTCTAATCCTAGTAAAGGAGCAATCATCACTGAGAAAAAAGTCATCACTCCCAATAGCTTACCCACAGCTACTGCCCAATTAGTAATAGGAGAAGTTGCCAAAAGTTCTAAAGTTCCCCACTTTCTTTCTTCAGCATACAAACCCATAGATAAAATTGGTAAGACAAACATAGCTAAAGACCCCATTACTCCTAGGAAAAAACGCAGAAATTCGTAGGCCACATCCACAGGTGGCGTGGGAACTCCCAGTTTATCCCGTTGGGCAACTTGGCTAATAATTCCCTCTGGACTAAGGAGAATTGCGACTAGAAAAAATCCGGCCAATAGCCAAAAAATACCCATGACTATATAAGCAAAAGGTGAGGCAAAATAACCCTGTAATTCTTTTCTAAAAATAGCAATTATATTCTGAAAAATAATCATAAATTTAAGGAAGGATTTTCGCCTGTGGTAGGGCAATTCTTAAAAATAAAGTTAATGCTAGACCATCTTATATAGTGTGTTAGCCCAGCGTAACCCCCTAATTAATCAAGAACCAATTAATATATTAATTAACAAAAAGAGGTGTGTTACATTTCCTTGACACGCCCTAGGAGCTATAGGGATAATTCCTTGGTAGTTAGCTCTAAAAATACATCTTCCAAACTAGCACGGGTACGGCGCATCTCGTACAAACCCCGGTTTGCCCCTACCACTACGGCAGCAACATCTCGACCGGGTTCGGCTCCGGGGCTACACATCAACCGCAATAGCGATCGATCGCCCGGTAAACCATAGCTATTAACTACTTCCACTAGACAAATACCCGGCATGATTTGCAACATCTTTTGGATTTCGACCGGGTTACCATCAATTTCTAACTCATAGCCAGTCCCCCCTGCGAGTTCTGCCATCAGGGTTTCTGGAGTGTTGGTGGTGACAACTTTGCCCCGGTTGATTATGGTGACTCGATCGCAGGTCATGCTTACTTCTGGCAGGATATGGGTAGACAAAATCACAGTATGGTCTCCTGCCAAACTCTTGATTAAATGGCGCATATCAATGATTTGCTTGGGATCTAGACCTACCGTAGGTTCATCAAGGATAATCACCGGGGGATCATGGACGATAGCTTGGGCAATACCGACCCGTTGCTTCATGCCCTTAGATAACTTACGGATATGCGATCGCCTATGTTCCAAGAGGTTACAACGCTCCATCACTTCCCCAACTCTAGTAGCCTGCTGGGAACGGCTCACTCCCTTAATTCTGGCCACAAAATACAGAAAATCCTCCACGGTCATTTCTGGATATAGGGGCGGATGTTCTGGCAAATAACCAATGTGCTGCCGTACTGCCATAGAATCTGCATGGACATCATAACCAGCAATCTTTGCCGTCCCTGTAGAGGCAGGCAAATAACCCGCCAGAATCCTCATGGTAGTGGTTTTTCCGGCTCCATTGGGGCCTAGAAAGCCAAGAATTTCCCCTGTTTGCACTGTAAAGGAAATATCTTTAATGGCGGATTTTGTACCGTAGATTTTGCTTAAGCCGTCAACTTCAATCATTACAAAAAATTCTTTTAAAAAATAACTATAATTGTTTGGTACAGAGGAGGTAATAGCAATAGGCCTGCTACGAAGACAGAAGCTAGGGCAGAAATTAGGACTGCTCCGGCTGCACAATCCTTAGCGATTTTTGCTAATTCGTGGTAAGACTGCTTAACTAGCAAATCCACTACAGATTCGATCGCTGTATTTAGTAGTTCCATTGCTAATACTAGGGCAATAGTTAAACCAATTACCGCAATTTCTAGACGAGGAAGTTGTAAAAAAGCACTTAAGCTTAGGGCGATCGTGCCAATAATGGTATGAATCCGCAGGTTTCTCTGGGTAGAAAAGGCATAAACCACCCCCATCCAAGCATAACGAAAACTCAAAAATACATTGGGAGCAATCTGCCAAGCTAGTTGACGTTGGTGGACTGGGGAAGGCAGATTACTAGGAACGGAGGGGGTGGTAGTCGAATCTATAATTAAACTAGGGTTCAGATGAGGGTTCAGATTATCCTGAGTAGGGGAAGCAGACGAGAGATATTCTTCTACATTTTCCTCGATTTCCGAAGAAAGTAGAGCATCGGCAAGCAAGGGTTCTGACGATTGTGATACAGAGGTAATCGATCGACGGTTGGAGTCCATAGCCATAGTTACCCAAGGGGCTAGATTCTAATATTATTACTGGGCTAGCTTCTAATATTATCTAGTATTATCATCAGTGAATCTACATAGTTCAGGATTAATGCAGTATTGTTATCTAGAACTTAATATCTAGAAATATCTCCAAAGCTTAGACTCACACTCTGGAGAAGAACTTCCTGCTGTTTTAACATAATTTCTAAGCTTTCGTCATCGGGATGATCCCAGCCCAAAAGATGTAACAAACCGTGGGCTGCCAACCAAGCCAACTCTAATTCCAAAGAATGCTCCCGCTCCCTTGCCTGCCGTTGGGCTGTATCTACTGAAATTACCACATCTCCCAGATAGAGAGGCTCTTCAGCCATTTCTTCAGCCATTAAAGGATAATCTCCTTCTAAGGAAGCAAAGGCTAATACATCGGTAGGCTGGTCTTTCTGGCGATACTGATAATTAAGTTGCTGAATTTCTTGATCATCTGTTAGACGCAGACTAAGTTCGTAACCTATATTGCTACGCAACGCCGAGGTGAAAGTTTCTGGTAATTCCTCCTGCATTATTTCTAGCCATCGCTCTAACCATTCTGTCCACTGGGTTGAGCTAAGATTTACAATTCCCCTCTCTGGGGAAGAATAATGATCTTGAATAATAATCTCTACCGGTAAACCCACAAATCACTCCCTATTAATATTTCTATTTTGCACTGATAACTACTACCTGCTAATTGCTAACTATTTAACGAGTTAGGTAGGAAAGTCCTACTAGCACAGCTAAAAGAGCGATCGTGGTTAAAAAGAAATGTTGAAGAGAAAGCCCCCGTTTTTTTACCATATTCCGCATGGCCAATTTGACATAACTGGGCTTGGGTTCTGTCGAAATAGGAATATTGTTTGGATCGATCGCATTAGCAGCAGTATCTGGATTAGCAGTATCTGGGAGCGATCGTCCCTCCCCAACTTCTGAAGTTTGTGACATATCTGACGTATCTAAGTCCATAAATAATTTGGGAGTAAAGCTTATTATTCACAATTATTAAAACAAATCCCCTAATAACTGGAGGCTTAGTTACAAGGGGAATTTGCTAATTTCGAGAAATCTGATAGGGGGTCTGAAATTGTGAGGAAACAGACCAGTAGAAATAAAGTCTAGGCATAAGAATCAACCAAGGATTGACTCTACTAATTAAGACTTAGCTAGATAGAACCCTAGTCTTCGTAAAGACGGCACTCGGCAGCTTCAGGATTGTCATCACAATACTGTTGCAGGGAGTTTTTCTTGGGTTCTTGCTGTCTTTGGTGGGAGGCTTCTGCTTGTAACTCTTCTACTGCATCCCAAGCAGCAGCACAATCAGGAGAATTTGCGCCATTAATGTCACACACCTCTCTAGCTTGCTCTAGTTCTTGCTCGATTTTCTCTTCTATTTTGACATTACTCATTGATTCTAAATCTCCCTATTGTCTTATTTTCAGTGGGAAACACTTCTTACACACCCTTCCACAATAACTGATTTATGGAGGAATTTCCACTAGCCAATTGTTAGGATTTTGTGAATTTCCTTTGATTTTCTATCCAAATTGCTACTAGTCAATGATTTCATCAATTAATTTCATACCAAATTAAGAAAAGAGTGGAATAGGATTAGGATTAGGTGGCGTATTTATTCCCGGTAAGTCTGGAGGTACAGTTATTCCCGGTGAGTTTCGATCGAAGGTGCGTGGCTCGACCAAAGGAGGCTCATCTAGAAATGGAGATATAGATGGTACAAAAGGCGGCTGGGGAGATATGGTTGGTGGAGCGCAGCCAATAAATATCTGCTGATCTTTTGGCATAATCTGATACCAAGCAAGAAAAGCATTATAGTCAAAACTCCGGGGATCAATCCGCGCTCCAGAGCGATCGACCTGCCTATGAGTAGTAATTCGGTCTTCGCTCACTCCAGTCTTGGCCACTAACCAAGCCAGCGATCGATATTGCGCTTCGGTATAACCACTATGGGTGCGCCTATTATTCAAGCCATCATTTGGACTTTCTAGAGAAATATGGTAGGCAAAATTATTGACGGAAGGAGGGTAATTGGGGTTAGTCCGAACTGACTCTTCCCCATCTTGATTAGTAAAAATAGAATTACCTGCCCCAAAAGCCCTCTTATCTGGTGGCACAATATAAATTATCTCCCCCATTAAACTAATCAACGTGTGATAGCTAGCTTGGTCATCTTCGTCAATATGGGGAGTTTGAAAAAAATTAAGAGTCTGGTTGACGGTAGCCACGGTTTCATGGAGAACCACGATCGGCGGACGATAGCTGGAATTGCCGTAGATATCAAGAAAAAAGCGATCGCCATAATTAGTCGGATTAGCTGGAGCCACTATCTCTGGGGGATCAGCAGTATTCTCGCTACTGAGACTATCTATCAAGCTACCCAAGCCTTGGCGAAATCTAGCCGCCGAAAAATCTTCCGCACGAATGTCGATAATTGCCGGTGGGTCTGTTGCTAGAGAAGGGCTTATCGCACAGGTAGTTGAACTTTCTGGGCGTAGATTTGAGGCAACTTCTACCATTGAAGGTTGCCCTAGTTCCTTGGTGGAATAATCTGCCATTGCCTGGGGCGATCGCCAAATTATCTGCCCCCAGAAGCAGCACAACAAACAGAATATTCTAAATATCTTAATAACTTTAGGACTGAATTTTTGCATGGGTTTACGGCCAAGATACAGAAATAAAGCTAGTTTCCAAACCATTGAAATTTTCACTCATAAAACTAGAGAAATAGGTATAAAGAAATTATAAATAAATCTTTACAGAGTTTAGTATAATGACTACATTCAACTCAAAGTAAGTATTTCTTCTTAATTGCTATGATAGCGGATCAATTTCCTTGGCTAACCGCAATCGTCCTGCTACCTCTAATTGCTGCCTTTCTTATCCCCGTATTGCCTGATAAAGATGGCAAAACTATCCGGTGGTATGCTCTGGGCGTAGGTATCACAGATTTTTTGCTGATGTGCTACGTTTTTTGGCAGCATTATGATGCTAGCAGTGCGAGTTTTCAATTGATAGAAAAGTATGCCTGGGTTCCTCAGTTAGGTCTGAACTGGGCTGTGTCGGTAGATGGTTTATCTGTGCCTTTGGTGCTTTTGTCAGGTCTAGTATCAACCCTTGCTATCTTTGCTGCTTGGGGGGTCGATCGTAAGCCCCGGCTATTTTATTTCTTGATGCTATTGTTGTACTCGGCTCAAGTAGGAGTATTTGTAGCCCAAGACTCTTTACTATTTTTCATTATGTGGGAACTAGAGTTAGTTCCTGTATATCTACTAGTCTCCATTTGGGGTGGTCAAAAACGGCAGTATGCTGCCACAAAATTTTTACTCTATACTGCTGCTGCTTCCATATTCATTCTAGTAGCTGCTCTAGGTATGGCCTTCTACGGTGACAATATTACCTTTGATATGGCTGAATTAGGGTTAAAACAATTTCCCCTAGCCCTAGAATTATTGCTTTATGCTGGCTTACTAATTGCCTTTGGGGTGAAATTAGCAATATTCCCTCTACATACTTGGCTCCCGGATGCCCACGGTGAAGCATCATCTCCGGTATCCATGATCCTAGCTGGAGTTCTCCTAAAAATGGGGGGCTACGGCTTGATTCGTTTTAACCTAGAATTATTGCCTAACGCCCATGTTTATTTTGCCCCGATCTTAGCGATCTTAGGGGTGGTGAATATTATCTACGGCGGGTTTAATTCCTTTGGGCAGACCAATATGAAGCGCCGTCTTGCCTATTCCTCCGTTTCTCATATGGGATTTGTACTGTTAGGAATTGCTTCTTTTACCGACATTGGGGTGAACGGAGCGTTGTTACAAATGCTGTCTCATGGTCTAATTGCGGCGGTTTTGTTTTTCCTAGCTGGTGTGACCTACGATCGAACCCACACTATGATGCTGGATGAGATGGGAGAAATTGGCAAAGTTATGCCGAAAGTTTTCGCCCTATTTACTGCTGGTGCTATGGCATCCTTGGCATTACCAGGTATGAGTGGTTTTGCTGGCGAGTTATCCGTCTTTGTGGGGATTTCCACCAGTGATCTTTATAGTCCGACTTTCCGGGCTGTGACTGTATTTCTAGCAGCAGTGGGCTTAATTCTCACCCCAATTTATCTACTATCTATGCTTCGGCAGATGTTCTACAGTTCTGGAGTTGCCCCAAACTGTGATGTTAATGGTGTCGCCCTAGAGGTGGGGGATCAGGAAGCTGTCTGTTTTGGGAATAGTTGTGTGATGCCTGCGGATGCCAAATTTTTTGATGCTGATTGGCGG
>JANMHD010000577.1:0-3653 GCA_031374985.1 Coleofasciculaceae cyanobacterium OTE_70_metabat_329
TGTCTCCTGTAACTGTCCCAGAAGCTCTAGTAATAACTGATATTTCTTTAAATGAGTATTAGGTAAAATTTTGTTCATAATGAGATTAAGATTTGTGTAAATAATTCTGATATTTTAATTAAATCCCTTATTAACCCTACAGAGGAAAAAATTATTTTTATTGTAATTCGTTACCCCTTCTCTGTTAGGGACTTGTGGCTTTTAGCTCTGCCCCGAAAAATTACTGATATTTTCTATAGATTAACTATCTAAAACTGACCTTGCTAAAAAAATAAAAATATCTCACAATCATTACCTTGTTAGGAATCCAAAACTGTCTGATACTACTTGAAACTAGATACTGAACCGCCATGAACACTGCCACCCTAGAACCCACTCGCCATAGCTGTCTGATATCCTATCAGTTTGATGTTCCCTCTTGGCTCCAACGATGTTTGATCAACCAATCAGAGGGAAAAACTACCGAATACTCTGCGGCTGATAATCAGCTTATCTGTAATGCTTTTAACTTTGCCTACCAACTTCATGATGGACAGTGCCGTCGATCGGGGGAGCCTTATATTGCCCATCCCGTAGCAGTAGCAGGTATTTTGCGAGATATGGGGGGCAGTAGTATCATGATGGCAGCAGGATTTCTCCATGATGTGGTAGAAGATACAGAGGTGAAGGCAGAAGAAATAGAAGAGCTTTTTGGGGAAGAAGTCCGCCGTTTAGTAGAAGGAGTAACTAAGCTTTCTAAACTTCAATTTTCTAGCAAGACTGAATCTCAAGCCGAGAACTTTAGACGGATGTTTTTAGCCATGGCGCAAGATATTCGTGTAATTATTGTCAAGCTGGCGGATAGATTACATAACATGCGGACTCTGGAATTTATGCCCCCAGAGAAACAAAAACAAATAGCTCTAGAAACCAAAGAAATTTTTTCTCCCTTAGCTCATCGTTTAGGCATCGGGCGTTTGAAATGGGAATTAGAAGACCTAAGTTTTAAATATCTCGATGGGGATTCCTATCGACAAATGCAGGAATTAGTAGTTGAAAAAAGAGCCGATCGAGAAGCCAGAATCAAAGAAACTACCGAACTATTACGCAACCGCTTAGACCAATCGGGCATTAACTGGTTGGATGTGAGTGGCCGCCCGAAGCATCTTTATAGTATTTACCAAAAAATGGAGCGCAGTCAAAAAGAATTTAGCCAAATCTATGACCTGACTGCCATGCGAATTATTGTGGAAACCAACGAAGAATGCTATCGAGCTTTAGCGATCGTTCATGATGTATTTCGTCCTATCCCCGGTAGATTCAAAGATTATATTGGTTTACCCAAACCCAACCATTACCAATCTCTCCACACAACGGTAATTGGCTTGAGTGGGAAGCCCTTAGAAGTACAAATTCGCACCATTGAAATGCACCATATTTCTGAGTATGGGATCGCTGCCCATTGGAAATATAAACAAGCCGGAAATTCTACTCCAGTAAAATCAGATACAACAGAAGAATACAAACTTGTCTGGTTACGCCAATTATTAGACTGGCAAAATGATCTGAAAGATGCAAAAGAATACCTAGAAACTGTTAAAGGTAACCTCTTTGATGAAGATATTTATGTCTTTACCCCTAGTGGTGATGTAATTGCCCTCATCCAAGGAGCTACCCCAGTAGATTTTGCTTATAGGATACATACAGAAGTCGGCAATCACTGCTATGGAGCAAGAGTGAATGGTCGTTGGTCAGTGTTAGAAACAGAATTAAAAAATGGGGATATGGTGGAAATCATTACCCAGAAAAGTGCTAAACCTAGTCTTGATTGGTTGCATTTTGTAGTTACTCCCAGTGCCAAAAATCGCATCCGTCAATGGTATAAACGCTTTAATAAAGAAGAAAATGCTGCCAGAGGTAGGGAATTATTAGAAAAGGAATTGGGTAAAAAAGGTTTAGATAATCTTCTTAAATCTGAACCTATGCAGTCTGTAGTAGAGCGCTGCAATTATCATGGTGTCGATGATTTATTGGCAGGTTTGGGCTACGGGGAAGTTACTCTCAACTTAGTGGTCAATCGCATTCGAGAAACCATTAAGGCTAAACAGTTAACAATTTCCCCAGAAAATGAAGTCACCGCAGTAATTGCTCTCCTCCACCCTACTCCCAAAACCGAGTCTAAAAATCATTCTCCTATTGCTGGGGTAGAGGGTTTGCTCTATCACATTGCAGGGTGTTGTAATCCTGTGCCGGGGGAAGCAATTATGGGCATGGTGACTAAGCAGCGGGGGATCACGATCCATCGCCAAGGCTGCCCCAATTTGGAGGGTATTCCGGGCGATCGCTTAGTTCCTGTTAGTTGGAATCCCCACATTACTGATGGCAGACCAGCTACTTACCCGGTAAATATCCAGATTGAGGCGATCGATCGTTTAGGTTTATTGAAGGATATTCTTTCTCACTTGATGGATCAAAAAATTAATGTCAGAAATGCCAATGTCAAAACCTCCCTCGATCGTCCGGCAATTATTGATCTGTGCATTGATATTCGAGATAAAGTCCAACTCGATCGGGCTTTTAGCCAAGTGAAGAAAATGACGGATATTCTCAACGTCCGCCGTCTCAGCCAAGGAGAAGAGTAATGAGAAAAACCCCCAAAATCCCCCTTCAAAGGGGGACTTCAAGAATAGGATTATGGCTTACCATGTTGGAATTTGATGTAAATTAATTCTCCCCCCTTTTTAAGGGGGGCTGGGGGGATCGTCTTACCATTCATTTTTCTACTGATTTGGGTAATAAAAGACGAATACCCATGATCAAAAATCCAAGGGCTGCGATCGCTTTCACTATCCTAGTTGGGAATACCTGTGCCACTCCTTCTCCAGCTAGAATGCCCAGAAAACTAGCTAAAACTAGTGCCGTCACTGTGCCAACAAACACACTCCGGGGATGAGCAGAACTGCCACTAAGAGCGATCGCTGCCATTTGGCTCTTATCCCCAATTTCTGCCAAAAATACCGTTAAAAAACTAACCCCTAAAAGTTTCCAATCCATAATTTCAGTTATCAGTTACCAGACTAAATATTGATTTATTAACATGAATTCGATGAAAATTAACAAAAATGATTAATGTTCCCAATCACCCGCCGTAAATAACCTTTAAATCTACATCACACACCTCTCGGCAGTCGGTGTGCCTGGGAATTGTTAGCTGATCAGTTAGGGATGGTGGAAATTGCAATAATATTGCAGTTTTTTAGCCCAGGCTTGCGCTTGGTTATGGTTAGAAGATGCGTAAATCATGCGATTACACTTTGTACCGTTGCCTCTTAAATTACACTTAGGTTGTGCTTCAATCCAAACTTGGTAAAGCTCTTCAGGATCAGTATCCTCATCAGTATTGGTCTGGAGATATACACGCTTAACTTGTTCATAGGGATATACTAAAAGACTTTCCCCGACGAAGCGGTATACCTTAATCGTAATGTTTTGCTGAACTCGATCAAATATCCAGGTTTCTCGATGACCAACGATCTGGAGCATCCCAATCACTAGGGTGGGGGGAAGTAAGCAGGCGATCACGATCACGATCTTTTCCCAAACGCCTGCTGTTTCTGGAATCATCAAGATAATTCCCCCGATAGGAATGGCCAGCATAAAAATAAGCACAATAG
>JANMHD010000529.1:0-1774 GCA_031374985.1 Coleofasciculaceae cyanobacterium OTE_70_metabat_329
TGGAGATTATCAACTCCAATCGATCGCCCAACTCCGCCAAACTCTTAGTAGTTTTGTTTAGAAAATATCCCTCCGACCCCTTCAACAAGTCTCACAGTGAGCTTTTGTCTGCCTTGAGCCTGCCAAAAGGTCGAACTGCTCAGGACATCGCTTCTTTGAGAGGGGGATTATTAAGTTGTTGTAGAGTGAGAATTGCCCGCCTATTTGAGTTTGTTTATATTTATCATCAGGGGGGCATTGCCCACCCTATTCGATGACTTGGCAAAATTTTATAGTGATGCAGAAGTCACTTTGTGCTTCTCGCCCTCAGCAATTTTTTCCAAGTAACTGAGGAGAGCCTGCCGGATGGGTAACAGGTTTTTGTAATTCTGCATTTCCTTGGGCATAAGTTCAATAGTTGAGATAAGGGCTGTAGCTGCTCCGGGTATTTGCCTGAGGATTGAGAGGGGATCGACATAGGTATGGGTAAAAAATACG
Source organism: Coleofasciculaceae cyanobacterium OTE_70_metabat_329 (assembly GCA_031374985.1). Classification (GTDB taxonomy): domain Bacteria; phylum Cyanobacteriota; class Cyanobacteriia; order Cyanobacteriales; family JAAUUE01; genus JAAUUE01. Next base: position 478 of record JANMHD010000529.1, read on the forward strand.
ATCGCTCCTGTTTGGGGTAAACGCCGCAGGCACTGCCGTTCCATGCGTAGCCAGAGAGTTTCCCCTGCATTATCCGTGGTGATCCGGGGGTCTAATTCTAGGGTGGAGTTGGATGGCTCTAGGAGCATTACAGGATCATCAACGATCGACCAATTCATCCGCCATATAGGATGTTGCACCCGAATTTTGGCAAATAGACTATCCATAGGATGCTGAAGTTTTTTGTCATAACCCGGCACAGGGCTATGAATTTTTGCCAAGGGTTGCCCCATTTTTTCTTGGAGGTTCCAGCGCAACCGAAAGCACTCAGAGGCGGCGGTTAAGACATAGCCATCAGGACTAGATTCCATAATTACTAAATCTTCTTGAAGGATTCTCCCGGCTAAATCTAGGGGAGCATGGGCAAAATCGGCAAATTTCCAAACTTGCCCAGTGCTGGGGCAAGCGATCGCTTCTTCACTCCATCGGTAATATTGGGGAAAGTATTGTTGGAGATGGGCAATAATCACCTCTAAAGCTTCTTGTTGGCTTGGCTCACTGCCGGGCAGAGCAGCAAATACATCTGGATAGCGATCGGCTAATAATTTCTCCTTTAGCAATAATTCATATTCAAATTTGTCATCAATCTCAATCAATGTTGCCAAGTCTAGAGGCTTCACCCCCATATTTAGCTGCCATTTTCCATCAGCAAAGGGTAAATGCTTAGGTAACTGCACAAATAATATTCTCCTTTAGATAAATTGCTAGATAAATTACTATCAAACTCACAGCTAGAGATGTGGGCTTATAGATTAGGTTAAGGTCAGTAAGGCGTTAACCAGTTTCTAGCAATCTTAATTTGTAATACGATATTAATACTACTAGGGCTTAGACAATAGCTAAAGTTTTTCTAACATTAATCTAGGGAATCTAGGGAATAAACTTATACACCATCTTTCTGCGTCAAGGTCAGGAATACTGGGCTGCTCGATGCTTGGAGAATAGTATTACAAATTAAGGACAGACCAAGAGGAAGCAATGATTTTTAGTTTTCCAGTTTATTTATTATTTAATTCCGGGGACAGCATACTTGAAATTGTGATCGCCAGTATAACCCGATAGCTCGGCTAGTTTTTCTAAAGATTGGACACCAGAATAAGTTGTTCCCTTGATTACCCAAGTAGGAAAGGCTTTGATCTCAGCATCTTGACAGGCTTTGGTTTGAGCATTCACTCCATCAGTTGCACATTCTACGTAGGGAGCTTTAGGAAAAGCCTCTTTACCAAAAAGTTGTTTTTGTTGGAAGCAGTGGGGACAC
>JANMHD010000532.1:0-5259 GCA_031374985.1 Coleofasciculaceae cyanobacterium OTE_70_metabat_329
AAGTACTAGTTGACGATTTACCCGACTGTCAAGCTGATATTTCTTTGTTAACTCAAGTTTGGATTAATTTAGTATCAAATGCGATTAAATATACAGGTAAAACTGAGAATGCCCGCATTGAGATTGGTCATCAGATAATTGAGGAGGAAGAGACCTACTTTATTCGTGATAATGGGGCTGGGTTTGATATGCAATATGCTGATAAGTTATTTGGAGTGTTTCAAAGAATGCATCTCGAACTTGAATTTGAAGGTACAGGAATTGGATTAGCGATCGTGCAACGAATAATTCAACGTCATGGCGGACGAATTTGGGCTGAGGCCGCCCTTAATCAAGGGGCAACTTTTTACTTTACTATTCCTAATAGTTACAATAAGGATTTAAGTAGGCAAAATTAACTTTAAAAATTTTAATGCTCCTTTGATAATATCCCGGCTACTTTCAAACATTTCACTAATCTGGAAAGTTAACAGGAAGAACCCCGAATAGAACCAAGTAGGAGATTTATTAGCATATTTCATCAATGGTCTAGCGATCCTAAGTCGCCAATCTAAACGACTAGCTAATAGAGCAATGCCAATACCTAAACACGCCCCAGCAATTATATCTGTAGGATAGTGTAATCCTAGGTAAATTCGGGGCAGACAAACCACAAAGATGGCATGAAACAAGGCAATTAGGCCGATGGGTCGAGAAATTAACCAAATACCTGTAGCCAAGGTAAAAAAGAATACGGCATGATCGCTAGGAAAAGAACTCCATCTTTCTAAAGCTACATTTCCTTGGACAAAAAACAAGCCTAATTCAGGATTGGCAAGAGGTCTAGGGCGAAAGGGTAGAAGTAGGGCTAGTCCCCGAGCAAGAAAAATTGCTCCTATAGTTGCTATCATTAATCCTAAGATTTTTTCTCGAACAGATTGCTTAATGGAAGTATCCTGAAACCAGAGCCACCAGATTAGGGTAGCGATGAAACCACCTTTAATTAGTCCATTTTCACTTACAAAATTGGCAAGATGACTTAATAGCCCAAATTGGGAATTTAAGTTATGACAAAAGTACAATATTCCTGAGTCAAAAGAGTTGGTAAACATAGTTAGAATCACCAAAAAGGACGGAGATTTTCCTGACAAATATCTTTGATGCAGCAATGCAGACTACTGGAGAGCAATCTCTGTAGTCTTACCGTGTCTGGATACGGCAGGCTTCTAAATTGTTTAATAGTAGATTAACTTAATGTTAATTTGCTGTTAAGTTTTGGTTAACTAAAATACAAAAATTAGTTACTAAAACTACAAATCTACAGGTTTAGCTATCTCGCTCCGCCAGATCTAGCCAGCGCTCAGTGGCTTTGTCGATCGCTTCATTTAGTTTTGCTAGTTGATCCGATAGTTTTTGGACGGCGGCATAACCACTGGGGGGATTGTGGTACATGGTTCTCTCTAGGTCTTTTTTTTCTGCTTCTAGTTGGGGAATCTGAGCATCGAGGGTTTCGTATTCCCGTTTTTCTTTGTAGGAAAGTTTACGGGTTTTGGTGGAAGTTGGGGCTGTCCCAGCGTTTGTCCCAGAGCTTGTGGTAGAGGTTTGGGTTAGGGGAAGAGATTTTGCTTGGTTATCGGCTAATTGGGCAGCTTGGGATTCTTTGTATTCCAAATAGAGAGAATAATTGCCGGGGTATTCTTGCACTTTGCCGCCGGGTTCGATCGCAAAAATTTTATCTACGGTGCGATCGAGGAAATAGCGATCGTGGGAAACCACAATTACACAACCATTAAAATCTTCTAGGTATTCTTCCAACACGCCTAAAGTTTGGACATCAAGATCATTAGTCGGTTCATCAAGGATCAACACATTGGGCGCACCCATCAGGATTTTGAGCAAGAATAGGCGGCGCTTCTCTCCCCCGGAAAGTTTATTAATGGGGGCATACTGCTGAATGGGCGGAAAGAGGAATCTCTCCAACATTTGGGAAGCCGTAATTACACTGCCATCATTGATTTTGACTAATTCGGCAATACTTTTAAGATAATCAATTACTCGTTGCTCTTCGTTGATATTGACATCATCGGAATGCTGGTTAAAATAGCCAATATGAATGGTGAAACCTAAGTCTACAACACCGGAATCTGGGGTAATCTTTCCGGTAATCATATCCATTAGGGTAGATTTTCCGGCTCCATTGCAGCCAATTATGCCTACCCGGTCTTCGGGATGAAAATTATAAGTGAAATCTTGGATTAAGGTACGACCGTCATAACCTTTGCAGATATTAGTTAGTTCAATTACTTTCTTGCCAATCCGTCGCCCCGTGGTGACAATATCTACCTTACCTTGGGCTTGCCTAAATTCCTGATCTTGCATAGCGTGGACTCGATCGATTCTGGCCTTTTGCTTAGTACTGCGGGCTTTTGGCCCCCGTTTCAGCCATTCCATTTCCCGTCGCAATACCCCTGCGTGCTTCCGTTGGGTATTAACTGCTGATTCTTCTGCCTCAGCTTTTTTCTCTAGATAATAGGCATAGTTACCCGTGTAATTATAAAGTTCACCCCGATCGATCTCTAGAATTCTATTAGTTACTCGATCAAGAAAATAGCGATCGTGGGTAATCAGCAATAATGCTCCCTGAAACCTTTGTAAATAATTCTGCAACCATTCCACCGATAGAGCATCCAGATGGTTAGTCGGTTCATCCATCAATAACATATCCGGTGCCGATAATAAGGCCGCTGCCATGGCAATTCGTTTGCGGTAGCCCCCAGATAAATCACCGACCTTGGCATCAAAATCTTCAATCCCCAACTGAGTCAGAATTATCTTGGCATTGGTTTCCACTTCCCAGGCCCCAGTCGCTTCCATCCGTTCTGATAAGCTAGATAGCTGCGACATCAGCTTGTCGCTATCCCCCAATCCATGAGCTAAGTGATGGGAAATATCTTCGTACTCCCGCACCATAGACATCTGATCGCCACTATCGGCAAACACCTGCTCCAAAACTGTACAATTCTCATCTAAATCTGGCTGTTGGGGCAGATAGACAATCTTGGCACTGGAATTTACCCAGAGTTCACCACTATCTTTGGATTCTAGCCCCGCCATAATTTTCAGCAGAGTAGATTTCCCCGAACCATTGGTGCCAATTAAGCCTACCTTGTCTCCTTCACTGAGACTAAAACTGGCATCCCGGAGAATTTCTTTGATCCCAAAGTCTTTGTGGAGTGATCGAACGGTAAATATAGTCATTTTTAAGAGAAATAGCAATAAAAATAATAACAAAATAATGAGAACTCCGGCTTCTCATCAAAGCTAGAGTCCTCAAGGAAATTATAACGGCAAAATCGAGACTAGGTCAGGAATTATGCCCTTGAATCGACCCCAGCTTTTGCTTAGAGCCATTGATATTAATTGAAAGCTGCCGCAAGTTCAGTATCTTTTTCCTTGACCCATATCATTGCAGGGCGGGCATTGATACGATCGATGTAGGCTTGAATTACAGGCAACATAGGAACAATTTCAAACTTAGTCACCCAATCAAAAGCTCTTCCCCATAAAACATCCAAGGCTGTAAATTTGTCACCCAGGAAATAATCTCCTTGAGAAAGTTGATTGATCAAAATATGCAACATGGTATCAAAGTCACTGTAAGGAGACATTAGAGGAGAGACTGGTTCCCGCTTGTTTGCTCGATCAACTATGGCTGGCTCAAAACATGTGCCGTAATAAATCATCCACCGTAAATAGGGCCCACGGAGGGAATCACCGATCGCCGGCGCTAGATTGGCTTCAGGATAAAGGTCAGCGAGATAGAGAAATATAGCTACCTGCTCTGTAATCAACTCAGTACCATGAATTATGGCAGGAACTTTTCCCATAGGATTAATTGCCAAATACTTAGTATCCCGCTGTTCATTCACCTTAATATTTAGTACTTGTAGTTCATACTCTGCATTGAGTTCTTTCAGCAGAGTAAGTACACCAGTCGATCGAGAGTGGGGTAAATGAAAGAGAGTAACTTGACGATGAGATACCATAACGTGCTTTACCTAGGGGTAATTTTGAGCAAAATATTCGCCAGGATTCGTTATTGACTAGCGATTATTGTTATTCCCACCAAGGAGGGGACGGATGATCAAGAAACTAGTCCCAAAAGCAGTAATAATAATTAGCAAAATTGCCAACAACAATACCCAGCCGTTGATATCAGAAGTTCTGGGGCTAGTAGAAATCCGGCGGTTGCGTCCTTCCTCCTGTTCCATGACCAGATCGCCGGGAGCGATCGATATTTCACCTAAGCCTAGGGATTTGGGTATCAAAGGCAAACCCCGACTCATCGGTTGCCTAGAATTTTGAGTTTCTGATGAGGTTAAGATTTTAGAGCTAATCACCGGCAAACTAGAGGTATTTAGGGTAGGCATTCCCAAACCCGTAGGTGGTATCCCCGCCGCTATCTGTTGGAGGTTTTGAGTAGACTGGACTACCTTCGCAATTTCTTGATGGAGTTGCTGATTTTGTTGGAGTAGCTGCTGGTTTTGATTATTCAGAACTTCTAACATTGCTTGGGCTGCCTGCAACTCAGCAGATAGCTCTCGGTAAACAGAAATTGGCACGGAGGGGCAGTAGGCATTGTTAGGAGTAGCGGGGCGGTCTGTTCCGGAGTTTTGCATAGCCTGAGTTTAGATAGCTTTATCTAGGGGTAAGAGGAAATTACTTAAGGCTTAGTGTAACTGAAGAATCGCTAATTTTGGCATAAGTCGCCACGAAAATTTATTTTTTTGTATTTTGCCTAAGGGAATTGGACAAAATGTGGATGCTCAGGAATAGGTCGATCGAGAGTAAAAGACCACTTCAGGTATTTTGCTACTTATGATTGGCTGTCGCCCAGCAGGTTAATTAGGGGTTCTACTACCCTAAATCACACTAAAACCATCGAACTCACGTTATATTAGCAATTTAAAGTCTTCCTAGAGGTCACTAGGATGCCCTGAGCTTATAGCCTTCCGTAGAAAAGAGAGCTTGTTCAAGTGAAGGACGGGGCTTGTATCCCAGTTTTTTGATCAATCCTAATTTCCTAATTTAAAGTCTATGCTTGCCGAGATTCCTGATTACTTTCTTGATGCTGTCAGAAAATACACTCCAAATTCGCCCGGAATTTATGGGGCGCAACTTCTTTGGCAGCGGGGGATTAAGGAATTAGAACAATTACGGGCATTTATGCAGCCAGAGTTTTATCAACCGGCTAGTCCTTGGGAATTTGGGGTAGAGCTA
>JANMHD010000069.1:0-1996 GCA_031374985.1 Coleofasciculaceae cyanobacterium OTE_70_metabat_329
TTTGCGATCGAATCTGTTTCTAATGCTGCTGCTAGTGTTGGTAGATCTTGGGAGCTTACTAAGGGTTATGTATTGCGAATCCAAGGCATTGTTATAGTTGCTTTCCTAATGACCTTGCCCCTCCAAATCATTACCCAAGCCCTAGCATTTATCTTTCAAATATTTCTTGGTAGATTTTTCTCAGAAGAATCACCCCTGTTTCTCTTAATTTCTATCTTATCTGGCTATCTGATTGGGATTGGCTCTAGTCTATTTATTGTTCCCTTTTGGCAAGCCATCAAAGCCGTTATTTACTACGACGTGCGTAATCGCACCGAAGGCTTAGGATTAGAAATTAGCGATCGACCTCTTACCTAACCTTTAATGAAAAAATAGGGGTGCAAAGCTCAGCTCCCCTAGGATTTAGACAAGAGATACGATTCAAACAAGAATTTAGTTGCCACCAATGGTGATGATCCAAGTCCCTAGCATCCGGGGAAGAGGAATATCTCCGGGGGAGTTAGCAGAAGCTTCAAAGTAGTAAGTACCGCCGTACTGAGGATTTTTCACATTGCTTAAAATAATTTCCACGGGGCTACCTGCCACTACGACTTCTCTGGGGACAATTTGAATCCGTCTCGCCTGTTGGTCTACTACAGCATCCGCCGGGACAGTTCTCCCCCTCACAGATAGTTCGATCGCTCCCGGATCAATAATCCCATCATAATAATCAGGATAGGAAATAAAAAATTCTGCCACCCCCGTCTCCATCTTGCCAGCAGGGATCCGCAAACGATAGCGATCGTAATTAAAAGGACGACCCCCAAAGTCTAGAAAGTATCTAAGTTCATTTTCGCTGCGGACACCGCTAAATATGGTAAATCCGGGTGTACTCTGAGCTACAGTAACTGCTGCCAGACCAGTAAGTAAGCTACCTGCTACTACAGCCGCAGAAAGCAAAAGGCGCATAGAATTTTTCATAGATAAAAACATTTGTCAGTAAAAGTTAATTTTGGTTTAAAGTTTATCAGAAATTCTCCAAGCTAGAGAATTAGTTACCTAAGACGAACTAGATTTCTAAAAGTGCCACAAAGTTTAGCAGAAAAATACTTCCTAGTAGCCAGTCAGATTATGATCTAGATATCACTACCTATCTTGATTATTACTATAAATAAACTATGCAAATTCACGACACCCTAGAAAATAACCTTGCTCTATCTTTACCCCCCCAACTTTCTAGAATAGCTACAGTCCGCCGTACTACCGGAGAAACTGATGTACAGGTGGCCATTAATCTGGATGGGACAGGTAAGTGTCAAGTAGAGACAGGGCTACCCTTTCTAGACCATATGCTGCACCAAATTTCCTCCCACGGCTTAGTGGACCTAGAAATTACTGCTCAAGGAGATCTACATATTGATGGTCATCATACCAACGAGGATGTGGGGATTACCCTAGGGCAGGCGTTAAGCAAAGCTCTGGGCGATCGCAAGGGAATTAACCGCTTTGGCCATTTTTTCGCCCCCTTAGATGAGGCCTTAGTCCAAGTCACCCTAGATTTTTCTGGCAGACCCCATCTTAGTTATGGTTTAAATATCCCTACGCCGATAGTAGGAACCTATGACACCCAACTGGTGCGAGAATTTTTTGTGGCGGTAGTTAATCATAGCTCCATGACTCTCCATATCCGGCAGTTAGATGGCATCAATTCTCACCATATTATCGAAGCTACCTTCAAAGCTTTTTCTAGAGCATTACGCATGGCTACAGAAGTAGATCCCCGCCGTGCTCACCTGATTCCTAGTTCTAAGGGAGTATTGTAGAAGTGCAGGTATTTTTGGTAATTGGTTGTAATTTCTGTCTCTCCTTGTTACTACTGAGTTTAGCGGGATGGTTTTGGCAATGGCGGCGGTACTTAGCAGCCACAAATTTAGAGTTAGCTACAGCGATCCAAGAAACTCAATTAGGCCTAAAACAAATTACTCTCCGTTGTCAAGAACAACAGTTAACTCTATTA
>JANMHD010000116.1:0-2074 GCA_031374985.1 Coleofasciculaceae cyanobacterium OTE_70_metabat_329
CCGGTTCTTCGGTAATTAGCTCTGGTGTAACCGTTGTAACTTGGGGGTTAGCTTCCGGTTGAGGTGATTGGGGATTTGATTGGGCAGGAATGGCTACGGACGCACTCTCTAGAGGTTCTAAGATGGAGCTATGTCCGTTAGTAGAAGTGTTAGTAGAGCCATTAGAAGGATTATGATAGATACTTGCTTGACTATTAGCTGGTTGGAGAGCCTGAGGAGCAGCCGTGATCATAGGCATTACTCCGCTTTGGTCAGGTAGGAGTAGCCCCAATAAAGTCACTTCTAGCCACAGGCGGGGTTGGGTTGTGTGTTTGATCTGGGTTTCGCTATCCCGTAGATATTTACTGCCAGCAAGGATTTTAGCAGATGTCCAACGTTGTGCCTCTTGGGTCAGGTGTTGCCAAGTGTTGGGAGTGAGGGCAACGAGGGATTGACTTTTAGGAGCAGTTTTAGCAATTAATAAATCTCGATAGAAACCCGCCAAGTTTTGCAAGACGATCATGGGTTCCTTGCCCCGATCCATCAGGTTTCTCGCCCGGTTGATGATGGTTTCTGGATCTTCTTCGGCGATCGCCTGCACCATCGCCAGTAGATCTATTTCTGATACTGCCCCCACCAAATCCCAGACTTTTTCCGCCGTCACCCCATCCTTAAGCAAGCTGAGTTGATCTAACAAGCTTTCGGCATCCCGCAGCCCTCCTTGAGATATCTGAGCCACCAACCGCACAGCCTCTTCGGTAATCTGAATCTGCTCTTGTTTAGCAATCCACAGCAGATGTTTGACCATTGATTCTAGGGGAATCCGCCGAAAGTCAAAGCGTTGGCAGCGAGAAATGATTGTGGGTAAAACCCTCTGGGGATCGGTGGTTGCTAGGATGAAAACCACTCTTTCGGGAGGTTCTTCTAGGGTTTTTAATAAAGCATTAAAAGCCTGATTTGTTAAGCCATGAACTTCATCGATCGCATATACTTTATAACGACATTGAACCGGAGCAAAATGGGATTTTTCAATAATTTCTCGGATGTTATCAACCCCAGTATTACTAGCAGCATCAATTTCAATTACATCCATAGCCACACCATTAGTAATTCCCCGGCATACATCGCACTTACCACAGGGATTTGGGGTGGGTTCATTGAATGCTAAACAGTTAAGAGATTTAGCTAAAATTCTGGCACTAGAAGTCTTACCTGTTCCTCTTGAACCTGTAAATAAATAGGCAGGAGCAATCCGCTTACTGGTAATAGCATTAGTTAGGGTCGCTGCGATCGCCTCTTGCCCCACCAAGTCGGCAAAAGTTTGAGGACGGTACTTGTGGTGGAGGGGCTCGTAGTTCACGGCTAGGCACTGGCTAAGGTTGTCCCCATCATAGCTGCCATCCCAGTAAAAGTCCAGCTATAATTTTCTTGAAAATCTATATCTAGGTTGACATTTTCCATGAGTTCAGAAATACTACGCTATTGGTAGTGTATAGTACAGAGATATTAGTGGTAGTCAACTCTAATCAAAAAAACCAAAAAGCTCGATTAATCTAGATCAATCTAGGCCTATTTATAGTAGCTGGAGAGATTAGCCTAGGGCTTGAGATGCCGAAATTTAACTAAGGACTCTTGGGTAAATACTAGACATAATTTGCTATTTAAACCTAATGAATCAGTAGAATTTTTGATAGTTTGTTCCACTAAGTTTTCTCTTTTATAAGAAAGAAAAAAATTTATAATCCTTATAACTTTCTAGTCTTTCATTTTATTTATTTAGCCGTAGAATTAAAACCTCATTTTTTATCCCAGAAAATTTATTAATTTACCTAATAAATTTTGGATAAATTAGCTATAAGATTTTGTCAGGGATCGTTAATTTAGTAACTATGATTACTGCCACAGAGTACTATAATATCAATTAACACTTTAATCGTGCTTAAAAATTAAACACCCTAGTTAAATTGAGAATTATGCCCGATCGATTCTCTAATCAGAAAATTCTTGCCCTTGATTTTGATGGGGTTATCTGCAATGGCTTACGAGAATATTTTGAAATTGCCAGACGAGCTTATGGGCAGATTTGGCAGCAGGA
>JANMHD010000120.1:0-8423 GCA_031374985.1 Coleofasciculaceae cyanobacterium OTE_70_metabat_329
GCTCGGTTGTGGGGATCAGTTCTCAGAGCTTTTTTGAGATAAATCCGGGCTTTTTCTAGCTGACCAGCACTGACTAGATACCTTCCCCAGCGCTGATAGGCGATCGCCTGCCATTGTTTCACTTCCAAATCATTAGGAATTCTTTCTGCCAACCCCTCCACCAAAACCACTGCCCTAGCAAATCTTTGTTCCTTGAGCATAGATTGCAATTGCTGGTAAGACTGGGATTTAAGTTGCTTTTCCACCTCCGACAACCGCCCGGTAGAATTACTAGGCGGCTTTTTAGTTACAGTAGTCTGGGTTTTCCGAGCATTAGTTGCAGCTTTTACAGAAGTTTTTGGAGTAACTTCTGGGAGTACTTGTATCTCCTGTTCCTTAACTACTGCTAAGAGAAATTGATAAGCCTCCGTAATGGCAATAAATTTTGCCTCAGCTTGAGCATCCCCCGGATTCACATCGGGGTGATATTTTCTCGCTAAACGTCTATAGGAAGACTTGATCTCTGCGATCGATGCTCCTTCTTTTAAATTGAGTAAACCATAGCATTCTGCTTGATTCATTAGTTATTTTTAGTCAGTAATCCTCAAAATTTTTAGCTACATAGCATTATTCTTAACCCCCCTTAAAAAGGGGGGCAGGGGGGATCCGTCAGCTAGATTCTTTCTTCAATTACACTATCAATCAATCCGTATTCTTTGGCCTCTTGAGCAGATAGGAAGAAATCTCGATCCATATCTTTTTCAATTTTCTCGATCGGGTTCCCCGTATTCTTAGCATAGATCCCATTGAGTTGATGACGAATGCGAAGAATTTCCTTAGCCTCAATCTCAATATCTGTAGCTTGTCCCCGCGCACCACCAGAGGGTTGGTGGATCATGATCCGGGAGTGAGGCAATGCCAAGCGCTTCCCCTTAGTTCCGGCTGCTAACAGAAAAGACCCCATAGAAGCTGCCAACCCGACACAAATAGTAACTACATCACACTTGATGTATTGCATAGTATCGAAGATTGCCATCCCCGCTGTGACAGAACCACCGGGAGAGTTGATATAGAGATAAATGGGCTTGGTGGGATCATCAGAATCTAGGTATAGCATGGAAGCTACGAGGCTATTAGCAATCCCATCGGTAACTTCCTGCCCTAAGAAAAGAATCCGCTCTTGGCTGAGACGGGTATAAATACTAATCCATTGTTCATAAGCACTACCGGGGAGGCGATAGGGAACCTTGGGAACACCAATAGGCATGATTTTTATTCCTTGTAATTAACTTGTAGTTGGTAGTTAGTTGATAGTTGTAGAGTTTTTCTAGACTCTGCTATCAATCTCTAGGGACGGGGACTCAGGGGTTTATGACCTGTTATCTAACCCACCCCAGCGAGAGCTTTGGGTAAGTCTTTCCGACTTTCAAGGACTCGATCGATAATTCCGTAGTCCTTCGCTTCGGCAGGAGTGAGGTAAAACATGCGATCCATATCTTTGACAATTTTTTCTACGGGCTGCCCAGTATTTTTAGAGAAAATTTCTAGCATGGCAGTGCGGTTAGCAATTACTTCCTTAGCTCGAATTTGAATATCTGTGGCTTGTCCTCTAGCACCACTCTTGGCCTGATTGAGCACAATATTGGCATGGGGCAAACTGGCTCTAAAGCCTTTAGTTCCTGCTGAAAGAATCATTGCCGCAGTTCCCATAGCCTGCCCAATGCAGATAGTATGGATGGGGGGCTTGATGTAGTTCATGGTGTCACAAATAGCAAAAGCCTCGGTTTCAAAGCCGATCGCTTGGCCATCATACCAAGAAGTCCCGGTGGAATTGATATAAAAGAAAATGGGCTTATCTGGATCGTCAAACTGCAAGTATAGCAACTGGGCAATAATTAACTCAGTCACATCTATTCCTACCTGTCGTTTCACATCATCAGCAGAATACAGGGGTAGTCCTAGATAGACAATTCGTTCCTTGAGCAACAAGGATTCTAAATCCGGCGGGGGAGTCCGGTAGTAAGCATCCCCAGTATAGTAAGGTGTTTGGACTGCTTTGATGGTCATGGAGTTGCCGCCAGTAATAATAGCTTAATCTTTTGTCTATCCTAGCGTGTTTAGGGAGTATTTGGGGCTGGAATGTATCTACAAGCCACTAATTACATAAGATTGCTCCACTAGTTAGTCCAAAACTGCCTCTACCAGATTCTATTCATATCTAAAATAAATCCAGGTAGGATATTTTCTCCTGATAAAGTTTGCGGGGCGATGAGTACCTCCATTGGTTGCTCCGATCGATAAATCTCTACTCGCTTGGTCTGCCTCTGAATCAACCAGCCCAACTTTACCCCGTTTAGCAAGCAGCCCTAATTCAAGGTTGAGAATACTCATAGTTTTCTACTTGGTACAATAAAAATAAACAACCGGATCCGCATAGAAATTGTAGTTAATGGCTAACAATTCTGAGGAACAACCCGGTTGCTATTTTAAGGAGAGATGACTAGCGGCCGATGCCTACATAGCGAAAACCAGCAGCTTCGACGGCGGTCTTGTCAAGGCAGTTGCGACCATCGATGATCACAGGGTTGTTCATGAGCTTGGCCATATTGGTGTAGTCTAAATCCCGGAACTGTTGCCAGTCCGTAACTAGCACTAGGGCATCGCAGCCATCGGCTAGGCGCTCAGGATCGGTTTCTACCAACACCCCAGAAAGACCATGACGCATTCCAGTTTGAGAGACGATCGGGTCGTAGGCTTTCACCTTGGCTCCTAATCTGTTTAACTGCTCAATGAGTTGCAGGGAAGGAGCATCTCGCAGGTCATCAGTGTCGGGCTTAAAGGTTAGACCGAGTAAACCTACTACCTTACCCTTAAGAATTTTCAGCTCATGCTGTAATTTTTCTAGGGTCAGGAGTTTTTGGCGCTCGTTTACACTCACGGCTGCCTTCATGAGTTGAGCTTCGTAGCCGTAGTCATCAGCCGTATGAATTAGGGCAGACACATCCTTGGGAAAGCAAGAACCACCCCAGCCGATGCCAGCTTGCAAGAACTTGTTGCCAATGCGGGAATCTAGACCAATGCCTTTAGCAACTTGGGTCACGTCCGCACCCACCCGATCGCAGATATTAGCCACTTCGTTAATAAAGCTAATCTTAGTTGCCAAGAAAGCATTCGCTGCATACTTAATCATTTCTGCCGAACTAAGATCCGTCACCACCACTGGCACCGGGGGCAGAGTTTTATCATCAGCCTTTACCCGCTCCACAATGGGCTTGTACAGTTGTTGCATCAAGTCCACTGCCCGTTTGCTATTGCTACCCAGCACAATACGATCGGGGTTAAAGCTATCATGCACCGCCGAACCTTCCCGGAGAAACTCTGGGTTACTCACTACCTCAAACTCCACCTCTTGGGGACTAGGCTCTGACCCACCACCCACGGCCACAGCCGCCTTCTGGCGCTCCATCACTCCATCCAAAGCAATCATTCGTACCCAGTCTCCAGAGCCGATCGGCACCGTAGATTTATTGACAATTACTTTGTAATCCTTACTCAGGTGAGAGCCAATTCCCCTAGCTACAGCTTCCACATAGCGAGTATCACTTTCCCCATTGGGTAGGGCTGGAGTGCCCACAGCGATAAACAAGATTTCTCCGTGTTCTACCCCAGCTTTTAAATCAGAGGTGAACTCTAACAAGCCAGATTGAATCCCCGATTGCATAATATCCGACAGTCCGGGTTCATAAATAGGAGTTTGCCCCGATTTCATCAGCTTAACTTTCTCTTCATTGTTATCCACACAGATTACATGGTGTCCAACATGTGATAAGCACGCACCAGTGACCAAACCAACATATCCAGTTCCAATGACACAAACACGCATAGTTTTTCCTTAGTTAATTGCTAATGGTTTTCTTCGGAATAGAGCTAGTGATTTACTGCTCAAGGTATCTAAGTTAACTGATTAAGTAATTATTCAGAATCTTGATACCCGATCGCTATCTTTTTCAGATAGTACAAAATTCTTACGAAGGCCTCCAGTAATATCAAGTAGAGCCTAAGTAGAGCCTACATAGTTAAATCTTTAGGTTTCTCAGTACTTTACTGGAGAATTTCCGGAGAATTTTTAGAGAGCTTGACAGTAAGTTTACTTAGCCTCCATTCTTGCCTTGAAATCTGCGATCGTTAGCTCTAAACCTTCAGCTAAAGGAACTTTTGGTTCCCAGTCTAGCCATGTTTTAGCACGAGTAATATCCGGTTGTCGCTGTTTTGGATCATCTTGAGGCAGGGGTTCAAATTTGATCTTGGCTTCAGGGTTAACCATAGATTGGATCTTCTCTGCTAGTTGCAAAATCGTGTACTCTCCCGGATTACCCAGATTTACAGGGCCTGTGTGATCACCGTTCATCAGGCGAATAAATCCTTCCACTAGATCAGAGACATAACAAAAACTTCTAGTCTGGGAGCCATCACCATAAACCGTTAGAGGAATTCCCCTTAAGGATTGCACAATAAAATTACTTACTACCCGCCCGTCATTTTCTAGCATCCGTGGCCCGTAGGTATTGAAAATTCGGGCAATCCGAATATCCACACCATTTTGCCGATGGTAATCAAAAGATAGGGTTTCGGCGATCCGCTTCGATTCATCGTAACAACTGCGAATCCCGATCGGGTTGACATTGCCCCAGTATTCTTCCTTTTGGGGATGAACGTGGGGGTCTCCGTAGATCTCCGAAGTAGAGGCGAGGAAAAATCTTGCCTTGAGGCGTTTTGCCAGACCTAACATATTTAGAGTTCCAAGGACACTAGTTTTTACGGTTTTAACTGCATTGTATTGATAATGTACTGGAGAAGCGGGACAAGCTAAGTGATAAATCTGATCTACTTCTACCCGAATTGGTTCGGTAATATCATGCCTGATCATCTCAAAATAAGGATTATCCATCCATTGAAGGATATTTCGCTTAGTCCCTGTATAAAAGTTATCTAAGCAAATAACCTCATGACCTGCTTCCATAAGACGATCGATCAGGTGAGAACCGACAAAACCTGCACCGCCTGTAACTAAAATTCGCATTAGCGTTTTGACTCCCTAATATTGGCAAACCTAATAGCTAATTGTATACAGCAGATCGGGGGAGTGTCCAGAAATTCTTAGAGTTATTTGTGAATTTATCTAGAAAGTTTATAAAGTCTTGATGAAGCAAGGATCAAAACTATGGATCTAAAGGAGTTTAAGTATTTTCCACAGTACGTGGACAGTTTAGATAGAGTAAAGTCTTTAAAATCAAGTGTTCAAATGTTAATTTAAGAAAAATAAATTTGGAAAAACTAGTACCAATCCACCCAAGGAATTCTATGCTCCTGAAAAAAGCCCTATCTCAGCGATCGATCCCTAGTATTCCTCTCGGCAATATTTTAGTTATTCCTTTTCTATTGCAGATTTTTGGGGCAGTCACCCTGGTAGGCTATCTTTCCTTTCAAAATGGGCAGGAGTCTGTCAATCAAGTGGCATCTCGACTGCGCCTAGAAATTAGTGAGCGGGTCAAGGGACGACTCACTAGCTATCTCCAGATTCCTCATTTAGCCACTCAGGTTGTATCTGATGATGTAGTAGCGGGGAGACTGAACCTAAAAACCCAAGATTTTAGTACCTTAAGTCCTTACCTGATGTCACGAGTTAAGGGCTTTGAGTCGATCGGGTTTATGAAGATTGCAGATCCCCAAGGACAGTTTGTGGGGTTGGGCAGGTATGAAGAGAAGGGGAAAGTTTTTTATAATCTAGATTTTGCTGATCTGACTACTAATCAGCAGTATATGACCTATGGAATAGATAAGCAACTGGGTCGCCTTAATTCCTTAGCCGAGCCTTTTCCCTTCGATCCCCGGAAACGGCCTTGGTTTCAATCAGCCCTCAAGTTCAACCGTCCTTCTTGGGGACCTCTCTATCTAGCAGTGGGAGAACCAGCCCTGTTGTCCATTAGCGCCGTCCAGCCAATATATGATGATCGCTCTAATCTTTTGGGAGTAGCAGGAGTAGATATGTATCTACAAGATATAACTACTTTCTTAAGACAGTTAAAAATAGGGCAGACAGGGCAGACTTTTATTATGGAGCGATCAGGTATTTTGGTTGCCTCTTCCACTCCAGAAACCCTCTATACTATCAATGCTGAGAAAAAGGCAAGTTTGCTTCTGGCGATCGATAGCCAAAATCCCCTAACTAAAGCGACAACTAAGGCAATTCAAGATAAATTTCAAGGTCTGAATCGTATTTACCTACCAGAAAGTTTCGCCTTTGACTGGCAGGGAGGAAAACAATTTATCCAAATTATGCCCTTTCAAGATCAAAATGGATTGGATTGGTTGATCGTTGTGGTGCTGCCAGAGGCAGATTTCATGAAGCAGATTAATGACAATACTCAGGCGACTATATTTCTTTGTGTATTGGCTCTAATTATTGCGGGAGCGATCGGAATTTTAACGGCTCAGTGGGTTGTCCGCCCTCTTAATCGTTTGATTGTGGCAGCCCGTGCCATGACAAGGGGAGAGCTAGATCAATATGTGGAAGTCAAGGAAGCCCGAGAGATTCAAATCCTCGCAGAAACCTTTAATGAAATGGCAAAACAACTAAAGGAATCTTTTGTGGCTCTCCAGAACAACCAAGTTGCTCTCCAGCAAAATAAAGGTGAATTGGAAGTACGGGTAGAAGAGCGGACGATGGAATTAACCCAAGCCCTAGTTCATCTTCAGCAAACTCAAACTCGCCTAATCCAGACGGAAAAAATGTCTAGCCTAGGGCAGATGGTAGCGGGGGTGGCCCACGAAATTAATAATCCGGTGAATTTTATTTACGGTAATGTTACTCATGCCCAAGAGTATAGCGATACCATCCTGAAAATTTTAGGCTTGTACTTAGAAAATTACCCGGCCCCCCATCCAGAAATTCTTGATGCTTTGGAGGATGCAGAGCTAGATTATCTCCGGGAGGATTTGCCCAAAATTTTGAATTCCATGAGGCTAGGGGCGACGAGAATTCAGGAAATTGTCCGATCACTTAGGACTTTTTCTCGGTTAGATGAATCTGAAATGAAAGAAATCGATATCCATGAAAATTTGGATAGTACCTTAATGATTCTCCAAAGTCGGCTCAAAGCCCAATCTAACCATCCTGCCATCTTAGTGGTTAAAAACTATGGCAAGTTACCTCTAGTAGAATGCTATGCAGGACAACTAAATCAGGTATTTATGAATCTCTTGGTCAATGCCATTGATGCTCTAGAAGAAAGAGACAAAACCTTGACGAAAACAGAACTTAACTCTACTAATAGGGACTTGCAATCCCCTCCTAGCCAAATTACGATCGCCACCGAAAGGAAAGATCAACGAGTAGAAATTAAGATTTCTGACAATGCCCAAGGAATGCCCCCGGAGGTAATAGAAAAAATCTTTGATCCCTTCTATACAACTAAAGAAGTAGGTAAAGGTACTGGCTTAGGGTTAGCAATTAGTTATCAAGTAGTAGTAGAAAGACATCAAGGAACCTTAGAATGTCATTCTCAAATAGATCAGGGAACAGAATTTATAATTACTATTCCTATCAAAACCTCCAGCCAGTAGGGTGGGTTCATGAAATGTAACGCACTTTTTTAACCCTTAGGCTTTGGTTAGTGTATTGGCGTTGCCAACCTACTCTAACGTGAGTTCGGTTTAAGCAAAAGCTCTGACCCTAAGCCTAGAGACGTTCCCTGAGCGGAGTCGAAGGGAATATTTCCGCTATAAATGAAGATAAGTGATCGAAGATTTTTGGTGAGGTTTTGGCTACTTCGACAACGCTCAGCCAGCGGTAATGGCTATAGTTTTCGTAAAATGGGATCAGGGGGATTTTTTATCCCGAACTCACGTTACTCTACTTCTGGCAAGCAACTTAGATTTTTAGAGCGCAATAATTATGATTAAAATCTCGGCTGTGATCTGTACCCATGATCGCCAAGACTATCTGGCCAGAGCGATCGATAGTCTTTTAGTCCAAGATTTTTCTGAACATTCTAACTCCGACCATCCCGGCTATGAAGTGATCTTAGTTAATAATGCTTCTAGCGATCGTACAGCCGACATTGCCCAAACTTACCTAGATCATCCCCAATTTCACTATATCTACGAACCAGTTCTCGGCTTATCCACGGCCAGAAATACCGGAGCAGCGGCAGCCCAAGGAGAAATTATTGCCTACTTAGATGATGATGCCGTGGCTAGTCCCGGTTGGTTGGGAGTGCTATATAAAGCTTTTGCAGGGGATGAAAATTTAGCGATCGCCGGGGGCAAAGTTACCCTTCTTTTGCCTAATCATCAACCTCTACCCTGGTGGATTTCTCCAGAGTTATCCAGTAATCTGGGTGCTTACGATCTAGGAGACTTAGAATTAGACATTCACAAACCCG
>JANMHD010000129.1:0-10669 GCA_031374985.1 Coleofasciculaceae cyanobacterium OTE_70_metabat_329
GGATCGTAGATCAAAGAAGCGATCACCCCTAGCCATGCGATCGTCAATACCCAGCGCACCCGGTGCATTATTTGTTCAGGAATCTGTGTCAGCATAATTAAAATCCTTGGACTACTTGTTGCGTAGTGGTGAAACTCTGTAAACCAATTAAACCCCGGCCGTAGCCCCGGTAGTTAGACATACCCAGAAATACTCCATCTCCTTGGGCAGGACAGCGATCGAATCGGGGTGAAGTATTGATATACACACTGGCACTGCCGACTCCCCGGGCAAACTTGCGGCTTTCTGCATAGGATTCCGTTACTAGACAATCCCCATGACCACTACTGTACTGATTAATATAGGCGATCGCCCCTTCCAAACCATCTACCATGCGGAAAGCGATCGTCTTTTTTAAGTAAGGTTTAGACCATTCAATATCTTGAGCAAGGCTTAATTCTTGAGGAAATTGATTAACTAGTTCCGTATCTCCTAGTAGCTTAAAACCTTTTTCTTGTAAGCTATGCCACAACAGAAGCAGAGCAGAATGTTTTTGCTCCCGATGAATCAAAACTTTTTCTAGGGCATTGACTCCATCCGGCTCGCTACTATGGCTATCTACAAGGATCGATCGCACCCCTTCCCAATTAGCCGAGGGAGACCAGTAAACATAACAATTGCCCATAACTGTAGGCAGCACCGGAATAGTTGCCTGTTGACAGACCTGTTGTACCAAGCCGGGACGACCGTAGGGAATTACTAAGCTAATGTAGGGACTAGTAACTATTTCTCCCAAAAGCTGATTACTCGGCAAGGAAACCACACTTCCCTTGGGCAATCCCGCCTGCACTACAGCAGTTTGTAAAAGTTGGGTAATCATCTGGTGGGAATGAATCCCTTCCCCACTGCCCCGGAGAATCAGCGCATTCCCAGTTTTAACTGCCAATCCTGCGGCGATCGCCATAAGTTCTGGAAACCCTTCATAGATAAAAGCTACTAACCCTAAGGGTTGGGGCTGATTATAGACTTGTCCCCGATATAACTGCTGCTGGACTGGGCAACCCTGAGCTAGGGGGTCTGGCAGTTGAGCAATGCGCTTTAGGGCAGCGATCGCCACTTCTAATCTTTCTGGAGTTAGTTTCAGCCAATCTAAGACGAGTTCCGACACGGCCATTTCCCGGCTGTATTCCAGATCCAGAGTATTTTCTTCGAGAATATCTACAAAATTTTCCTGCAAGGCGGTTGCCATGAATTGCACCGCCTGATTACGTTTTTCTAGTTCTAGAGTTGCTAATAGTTGAGCAGCCCGATAGCCAGTAGCAATCTGAGATAGGACGGTCGAAAAAGATAGAGTCACGGTAATTTTTAGGACATTAAGCTATAAGGTATTTAATTTTTAGGAAGATTTTGCCGCGCAACCCGTAGTAAAGTCTTCTCTTTTTTTGGTGATTATTTAATACCCTATATCAACGTCTATAGGTCAACCACACCATAATTGCGGGGAGAATTGCCAGAAATATTGCTAGCAAGGCCCAGAAAACAATATTTAACCCAGCGGTCGATCGCAGAGCTAAGGGCAGCCACACAATTAACAAAACTAATACTACACCCATAGCAATGGGCAAATAACTTTCTCCAATACTGGTATTAGCTGGCTGCCAACGGTTTCCCATCCACCGCCATGCCTTTTTATAAGGATAATTAGTAGATAGCTGCTCTAGGGCATAGCCATTATCTTCCACCACAAAAATCTGCTGACAACGGTTACAACCAAAAGCTTCTGTCAAAGTAATGGGGACTAGAGTACCTTTGCGCCGACAGGGACAGGGGTACTCATTGTTTAAGTCGATTTTTTGAGATTTTGGGGATGGCACGACCAAAGGATAAATATAAGTTTAATTGATACCATGTTGCCACTCCCCGCCAGAAGTTTCAAGCTATTAAATCAAAGAGGGCATAACTTATTGAATCTTCATTTCCCCCGGCCGCACTGAGAGAGTAGCATTCTGATCGCCCCGCCGGATTTTGATCGTTAGAGCTTGACCAATCCGACTCTTTTCTACTGTATTTTGTATCTGTTCGGCTGTAGTAATAGCTTGATTTTCGATTTCCGTAATCACATCTCCCCGGCGTAAGCCTCCATCGGCAGCGGGAGTATCGGGGCGCACTCGGATCACCAGCACTCCCTTGATTTCTGGCAGCATAAAAGCAGCATTGGGATCTTGGTTATTTTGGCGAGCGATCGTCGGGGTGAGATTTGCCAGTTCAATACCTAAGTAGGGATGGGAAACCTTTTGACCTGTGGCCAGGACTTTGGCGACTTCCTTAGCCCGGTTAATGGGGATGGCAAACCCAATACCCATAGCATCAGCCCGGATAGCAGTATTAATGCCAATTACTTCCCCCTGTTGGTTGAGCAGAGGTCCCCCGGAGTTGCCGGGATTGATGGCGGCATCGGTTTGGATAAATTCTAGGCGCTTGTCGGGGATGCCTACTTGAGCAGAAGAACGGTGTAGGGTGCTAATAATTCCTAGAGTAACAGTATTATCTAATCCTAAGGGATTCCCTACGGCGATCGCCCAGTCTCCTACTTGGACTTGCTCCGAATCTCCCAAGGAAGCGATCGGTAAATTATTCCCATTAATTTTCACCACCGCTAAGTCTGTCACACTATCAACTCCTTGGACTTTGCCCTCAAAATTTCTGCCATCCTTGAGAATAACAGTCACGCGATCGGCTTGGGCAACTACGTGGGCATTGGTTAGGACGAATCCTGCTTCATCAAAGATAAATCCAGAGCCTTGACCTTGGAGTCTTTCTTGTTGGGGGTTGGGGGAAGAAAAATTATCCCCAAAAAATTGTCGAAAGAAGGGGTCATTAAAACCCGGATTAGTCCTCTGGGTAATTGTCCGTTCAGTATCTATGCGTACCACGGCTCCCCCTACTTTATTGACTGCGGCGGTGACAAAACTGCCATTACTTACTGGGGCTATGGCTTGAGCAAGAAGAAAATTTGCGGGGATTAAATCTGCTTGAGCCGGAGCGATATTCCCCAAAGCTACTATCACTAGAAGAATGAAAGCGACCGCTTGCGCTGTGGTTGCCACAATCGCTCTAGTAAAAACAGCGAATAACCCAGTTTGGAAGGAAAAAAATCGAGAAAATTGCATAAACTAAATCTTCAATTTATAGTGTAACGATCCTATTTCATTTTCTAGTCCAAATTGATGCTAGCAGAGGATTTCACCTGCTTTCATCGATTCTTATTAGTCAGGTGCGTCAATGAAATGTAATGCGCCTTTTTGGATACATAACGATCCATCTGGTGCGTTGCGCTGTGCCTACGGCAGGCGATCGCCAACGTTAACACGCCCTAATTGTTAACCTATCTATTTTAATATTTTGCTAGTTTATTGACAATTTTCTCTACGTTTAATTACTCGCCCCAGTTGCCAGAAATGTACCAAGTTAGAGTCCCACCCACGATCGCAATAGCTGCTAACCCCAAGAACACTACTTGCAGACCATAGAAGGTTTCTGCCACTCCCGCCAACAGCAAAGGCAAGCTCAAGGCAATATTCACCGCATTATTTTGTAGCCCAAAAACCTTGCCTCGTAAATCTTCTGGAGTCTCTGCTTGGACGGTAGTTTGCATCGGAATCCCCACCAATGCTCCGAAGAAGCCCAAAATTGTAATCAATCCTAAAATAATGAGCAATTGCACTCGAAATACTGATAATCCCGCTAAGGATAGCCCCAAACCAAGGGAACCCCAGAGGCTGAGGCGAAAAGCAGGAACTTTATGTCCGAAGTTACCCAACAATAAAGCCCCCAAGCCCAAACCCAGACCTGCTGCTGCCAACAGGAAGCCAAATTGAGTCGGCTTCATACCCGGAATTAACTGGGCCATACGGACTGCTAAGACTGCTAGAGCAGCAAAAATTGAGAATAAAATAGTTTGCTGGAGCAAAGCACTCCGTACATGCCGTTGCTGTTTCAGATAGGCGAAGCCCTCTTGTAAGTCTTGCCATACATGGGGTAGTTCCACATCAGGATGGTTGGGAGTTTCCCCTGTGTTCATCCCTAAAAGAATCAGCCCAGCGATGATATAAGCGCCGCCCACAACTAGTTCTTTGCCGAAATCCCATCCCCAACTTTTGAGTAAAACATCTGCAATGCCAAGAACTGGCTCTCCAACAGCAAAGCCAATAATTAGGGAACCCATCATGGTAGTGGTGTAGAGAGAATTTGCTGAGAGTAAGTCTCTTTTTTCTAGAATCAAGGGAATAGTGGATTGTTCAGCAGGGGCAAAAAACTGAGTCAGGGTAGAGACTAGAAAGGTAATTCCTAGAAGAACATAAAAGCCAATAGGCAGGTTAGCGATCGCTCCCCAATCCCTAGTCAGCCATAGGAGCAGAGGCAAGATTAAGACTAGGGTTCCCCGCAGGAGATTTGTCGCCACGAGTACTCCTTTTTTTGACCAGCGATCGACAAATACCCCAGCAATCGAACCAAATAAGACTGCCGGAATAGTAAAGGCAATCATAATTCCTGATACCCAAGCACTAATGGTTTGTCCCTCCGTACCATAGCGGCTGGCAATTAACCCAATCATTAATACTAGATAGACCTTATCCGCTAACTGGGAGAATACTTGACCACTCCATAGGGCTAAAAAGTTGCGATTTGCTAAAACGGGGAGAAAACCCCTTATTTCTTCTTCGTTGCTCACTACATCACTCACGGTAATTACATTGGCAAGGGAATCAATACTATCAGGTAATAAGTTCTCCTTAAATAAGACTTTAGGTAAAGTTTCAGGTGATGAGCGATCGGCAGACCCCTGTTCTGTATATTTATCTTCTTTTTCTGCTTCTGAGAGGCTCATTCTAGATTTGTTTTAGGTTATGAGGAATTTAAAAAACTAATATAAAACTTGGTATTTCTAACTTAGTGTTTTTAATTTAGCATTTCTAACTTAGCATTTTTTGGTGGTGGCAAGGGCAACAATACCCGCCACCTTGAACCCCGATCGTTGGAGTATTTCCTTTGCAGCTCGTGCGGTTGCTCCGGTGGTGTAGATGTCATCTATTAATAAAACTGGACGTTTGAGATGCTTTAAATCCTGGACTTCTCCTCCTAATTTAAAAGCAGCTTGGAGATTTATTTCCCGTTCTTGGGCAGATAAGCTAAATTGGGCTTTGGTTTCCTTTACTCGGATCAAGGCTTGCGATCGCAACTCATACCCAGTAATGCGACAAAAACTCTGGGCTAGTAACTCAGCTTGATTAAAACCCCGCTGCTTTTGCTTCTCTAGGTACATGGGAATTGGTACTACAACACACTTGTACTTCAGGGGTGATGCTTCTCGCCATGCCGTGCCTAACCAAGTTCCTAAGGGACGAGCTAATTCTGGATGATTTTGATATTTTAGGGCAGCGATCGCCTGTTTTACAGAACCTTGATAAGTTCCCCAAGTAAATAGGGGCAAATCCCCTTCCCAAAACTCTTGACAGTTTTTTAACTGATAGGATTGTAGTTGCTGCTGGCAATAAGGACAAAAATATTCCCCGCCAGAGCGTTGGCACAAAGGACAAGGGGACTGTAAAAATAGATTAAGCAACCACTGGGAAATATTTTTCATTAGTTGGTATTTTAGTTTTTACTCCTAAAATCCTATCGCTATTGGTATATATTCAATTAATCTTGACTTGCTGTACTTGCTGTAATTAATTTTGACCTCAACTTGACCTAAGTGGATAACTTATACCGACTGAGCACAATATCGTTGGCATTGGCCTCCCCTGGGGATATGGATACTTACCCCTATCATGATCAGGCGTTTTATTTAAGTCAACTACTGCAAGCCGGCTATCCAGTGGCTGATGGATTTGTAGTACCGGGAGATGTTCTATGGCAGTATCTAGAAATGTTAGGAGCGTCAGAAACTCTCTTGGCTGAACTCCATGACTCCGATCTTCACCTAGATATCCATCAACCCCAACAACTAAGGAATATATCCCAAAGGTTACGCCAGATAGTCCTCCAAGGAAGCCCCCCAGATACTTGGCTAGAGGCACTTACTACCTATCTAGCTCGGATAACTACGCCTTTTGTAGAGTTGCAGCCCTTTCTCCAACACAAGGAATTTTCTGCTCCTACTGCCATGCTAGAAACGGTAATCTGTCCTAATAATTCTGAAGCTGTGTTGGGAGGACTACAGCAGGTATGGGGGCAATTATTTCGGGCGCGGCACTTATTTTGTTGGCGACAAGCGGGGTTGAAATTATCTCAGGTGAATTTGGCAGTATTAGTCCAGCCCTTAGGGGATACGATTGTAGCAACCACAGCGCAAGCGATTGCGGCAACCACAGCTACGATCGCTTCTGGCACAATTACCGCCAGCCCAGAACAGTTAGAAATTGAGTCAACTTGGGGGCTACCTCTAGCTATTTACCGGGGTGAAGTATTGCCAGATCAATATCTAGTCAATCCTCAAACCGGAGTTCTCCTCAAACAACACCTAGGAAATAAGACCCGTGCCTACCGCCTCAACCCAGCCCAGCCCTCTTCCCTCGATAGTTATCTTCTTAGCTCAGAAGCTCAGCAGAGCTACAGTCTGACTCAGAGCAATTTAGAGATGTTAATTCAAACCTGTCAGCAACTCCAAAAATTGAGGTATCCCCGTTTTACCCTCGCTTGGCAGATTACTAATCCAGAGAATCATCCAGAGAATCCTAACTCTGCACATCTGACCATTACTGCTTTTACTCCTCGATCGCCTCATCTCAGTGTCCAAAATAATGTCCAAAATACCCTACTGCCCCTAAAAGGATTAGCTGTGGCTGGGGGAAAAGTTGCAGCGATCGCCCAAGTAATAGCTACGCCTAAGTTTCCTAGTTCCTTCGCCCAGAACAATAATAGTTGGTCTCTAGGTATGGAAACCTCGTTATTAGGAAAGATTTTGGTGGCAGAAATAGTGCTGCCAGAGTGGTTACCATTTCTGAGGCAAGTGGCGGGTATCATTACTGAGCAGGGAGGCATGACTAGTCATGGGGCAATTATTGCCAGAGAATTGGGGATTCCTTCGGTAGTAGGGGTGGCAGCTGCTACTCAAATAATTCAAAATGGGGAGCTTCTGACTCTAGATGGAAATCAAGGCCTGGTTCATCGTCAGCAGTATGAAGTCTCTTCGGGGATTTTTCTGAATAGTTCTCTTAGCAATCCCCTTGATAGCTATTTGATACCTGATCCCCCCATTACAAATTCTCCAGATTTAATCAAATTAGATATTGATGGTTACTTGTGGCCACAGGATGCGGGTGATAGTTCTCTTGTAGAAAAATTGCACCAAAGATTAGTTAGTCAGCAAGGTGGTCAAAAAATATTGATCGGAGATTTATCTCAGGACTTAAGTGGTAATCCAAATAATGTTTTTGATTGTGGCAACCACAGCTACGATTGTGGCAACCACAGCTATGATCAGGAGCTAGTTACAACCAACGAATTACCTAGAGTGACAGAACTCCTAATAAATCTTAGTCAACCTAGGGGGCTTGGGACTGCCCGAAACCTTTCTGTAGATGGAGTAGGATTGTTACGATCGGAGTTTATTTTAACTGAAATTCTCCAGCACCATAATCTTTCTAGTTTTCAAGACATAACCTTTTTAGGAATATCTCCCGAAATAATCCCAAAAATAATCCCAGAGCAAATTTCTAAACAAATTTCACCTCAAACAATCCAAATTACAGAACCCCTGACTGAACACGTAATCCTAACCTCCCAAGAAGATGTTGAACCATCTCTGCCATCTTTATCCCAAAGGGTGATTAATGCCCTTGCAGATGTGATTACTGAGTTTGCCACCGCTTTTGCGCCCCGGCCGGTATTTTATCGATCGGCTGATTGGCGATCGGCGGAATTTCCTTCCCTATTCAGACAAGAAATCCCGGAAACTAACCCTATGTTGGGTCGCCGAGGAACTTTTCTCTATACCAAAGACCCCCAATTGTTTGATTGGGAATTAGCTGCCCTCCGGGAAGTTCAACAACGGGGCTATGAAAATGTCAAATTACTGCTGCCCTTTGTGCGGACGGTGGAAGAATTTTCCTTCTGTCGGCAGCGGGTAGAGCAGGCGGGGTTATTCGAGCAAGCTCAATTTCAGCTATGGATTATGGCAGAAGTGCCTTCCGTGGTTTTCTTATTGCCTGATTATGTCCGGGCTGGAGTCCAGGGTATTTCTATTGGGAGTAATGACTTGACCCAATTAATTTTGGGTTGCGATCGAGACCATCCCGATATGACTGCTACCCTAAATGAATCCCATCCAGCCGTGCGAATGGCCATAAGGCAGCTAATAACTACTGCCAAAAAATTAAAGATTCCCTGTTCGATTTGTGGTCAGGCTCCGGTAAATTATCCTGAATTGATCGAAGAATTGGTAGCTTGGGGGATTACGTCTATTTCTGTGGATGCGATCGCAGTTGATAGGGTACACCGAGCGATCGTCAGAGCAGAGCACAAACTTTTGTTAGAACTAGCCCGCAATTCTCATCCTGACAAATAAAGTGAAAATGAATGACCCCGCCCTTTGGGGCGGGAAATTTGACCCTTAAGAAAACAAAGTGAAAATTAAACTTTGCTTCTACAAAACTTGAGGATAATTAGCTTTGTGTTAAGAAAATTACCTAAATATAAATATTGGTTGCGGTATACCTCTTGATTGTTAAACTTCTCAGATTGAGATGCTATTTTGAAACAACTAAAAAATTTCTAAATAACAACCTCATTTTTTGCAATGTATAATAAAGACTCTCAAGAAGATTGGCTCGCTGCTGCTATCACTGCGGCTTTAGGAGCAGGAATTGTCACCTCTTTTGCCATTAGCCAAGGACAGCATCCTCTCCTGGCTTTGACAATTACAGGTTTAGCCACGATTATTACCTTACTACTTCAATGAATGACCCTGCCCCAAGGGGCGGGGAATTTGACCATTGAGAAGATTAAATAGTTATTTCTCCTACTAACATCTAGAAAGTATAATTCCCATAAGTATCAAAATTATCTTATTGGCGTTAGCCTTAGTTTGCAGTATCCTACTAACATGGTAAAAAAATATCTTTCCACCTCAATTTTTGGGCGATGCTCTACTTTATTAGTCGTCGGATTGACCTGCTTAATTGTGGGACATTCTGTTACCCCAGTAGTTGCCCAACCAAGAATTATTGAACAGTTCGGAGATATCAACAGTCCCCAAAACATTCGAGCAATCCAAAATGCGCTGAATAGATTAGGCTACAACATTAGGGTGGATGGCGTTTTTGGAGATGAAACTAGAAGTACCATCTTGAATTTTCAAAGGGCTAATAACCTACCTGTGACAGGAGTTATAGATAACCTTACTGCCAATACAATTTTTGCTAGGGTTCAAGGGGTTGATATTCCATCTTCTGTTGATGGAACTAGACAGCGCTTTTGTGTTGAGAATCGTAATCAGATTTGTGCCTACGTAGTCTTGATTCCCGGTGATAATAACCGCTTAATAGAAATTAAACAGCAACTAGTAGCTAGTTCTAATAACATCTTAGCTTCGACTATGGGGCTAGAAGATCATCCTAGGGGATTGTTTATCAGAATTAATCAATACCCTAATCGAGGTCAGGCTGAAGAATTAGCAAGTTTCCTTCGTAGTAATATTTCTCCCAACTTTCGAGTAGAATACCTGCCTACTGTGACACCCATCACTTCACGAGGATAAATACAGCAGTTTATGTGTAAGCGATCGCCACATGCAAGCCCAAGCCTAGTTACAGCAAATTGCAATCTACTAAGCTACAATCTTGATCTTCAAGTCTCCCTTTATAAGGGAGATTTAGAGGGTTTTCTTTCCATTCATCTGAACACAAATTGCTGTAATATTTCCAAAGCTGTATAAAAACAATATGACTGTTACCGAACAAAAAATTCAAGTAGGCAATTTAACTTGGTTTTATCGAGAAAGTAAACCCCTTGGTTCTAATATTTTGGGGACTGTACTATTACTGCATGGTCTTCCTTCCCAGAGTTATTGTTGGGGAGAGATTATGGAAGATTTGGCGGGGAAGGGATTTCGATCGATCGCCCCCGATTGGATTGGTTCAGGGAAATCTAGTAAGCCCGATCGCCGAGATTTTGCCTACAGTACCCCAGCTTTTATTACTGCTTTAGCAGGATTTTTAGGAGCATTAGAAATTAATCAATTTTCGTTAGTAGTCCAAGGATTTCTTGGCTCTGTGGGTTTGCAGTATGCCCTAAAATTTCCCGAACAGATACAACGTTTGGCAATCCTTAATACTCCCATTTCTATCCAAGCAAAGCTTCCTTGGCAGATGCGGCAGTGGGGGATTCCCTTAGTAGGAGAAATGTTAACTCAGGATCCGTTGTTGATCGATCGTACCCTAGAAAAAGGGAGCCGCTATCGCATTAATGATGAATATCTGGATGTTTATCGCCGTCCTTTCTTAGCTAGTTCCCAAGCGGGCAGGAGTTTATTAGCAACTACTCAAAACTTAGACATAGCTATAGCTATGACGGAAATCACCACAGGATTTGTGAACTGGGAAAAACCCGTTTTCATCTCTTGGGGAATGCGAGATCCGTGGTTAGACTTTAGCCACACTGAAGATTTTATTAAATCTCTCAAGCAAGT